>NZ_JBFRVX010000930.1:0-1949 GCF_041475345.1 Vibrio sp. 10N.222.48.A3
CATTGAGCCCTTGGATTGCTTTCTTAGGCAGCGCGATTGCACTGTGTTTATTGCTATTCCTTGGCAAGAAGCATCAGTTTGCACCTTCGATCTTGATTCTCACAGGTATCTCATTAACCGCAGTTTTGGAAGCTTTGGTGCAATTCTCTTTAACGCGAGTGGGTGAGGGGAAATACACTTTATTGGCTTGGTTGGCAGGCTCTACCTATCGTGTTGAACCTGAGTCGGCAATGATTATGACCATGGTGATAACGGCTTCTATCGGGGCTGCTTTGCTATTGAGCCGTTGGGTGACCTTAATTGCGACTGGCCGACAGTTCGCGAGTGCCAGAGGGCTGAATATCAGTATCGCCTACGTGGCACTGTTGTGTATTGTTGCGATCTTATGTTCGGTCGTGACAACCACCATGGGACCAGTCGCGTTTGTCGGCTTGTTAGCTCCGCATATCGCAGCAATGGTGGGCGCTCGTTTGGTTCGAGAGCAGATCATCTTGTCGTTTTTGATTGGTGCAGCATTGATGCTATTTGCAGACTGGTTAGGGCAAGTGGTGGTGTTCCCAGCGCAGCTTGCCGCAGGGACGTTAGTTTCAATTATTGGTGGCAGTTATTTCATCTTCTTGTTACTGAAATCTCGAAGAACATAGGTTCTGTCAAAACAGAGAGCCCTTGATTATCAAAGCTACTGGTATTCAAAACTACTGGCAATCAAAGCGATTCGCAATAAAAGCTACGAATGAAAAGCAGTGAATGGAGCGAACCATCACTGCTTTTTTATTGATGTCGTTTGTGTAAGGGGGAGGTGTTAAGCAACACAGGTCTCGCTTCTTAATGTGCAAGTTTGGCATATGTTAATAAAATGTATAACCTAAAGGTCTGACCACTTATAAGGTAGCCACCATGCCAAACCTCGATCGTATCACTTGTTCCATTGATGAAAACCAAATTGCCACCGTTGTGCTGAATAGACCCGATAAGCTCAACGCTATTGATATGGCGATGTTTGAAGGCGTCAATAATATGATCAGAGAACTCAAAAAGAATAACGAGATTCGCGCTGTGATAGTGAAAGGTAATGGTACGGATTTTTGTTCAGGGCTCGATGTTAAATCGTTATTGAACAGTAAAGTTGGAGCGATGAAGCTTTTGTTCAAATGGTTGCCGACGTTGCCAAATGCGGCTCAGTATTTTTCTATTGGTTGGCGAGAGATCCCTTGCCCTGTCATTTTTGCGATTCACGGGCGTTGTTGGGGAGGTGGGCTTCAATTAGCCAGTGGTGGTGATTTTAGAATCGCTAGCCCAGACGCGAACTTCTCGATATTGGAAGCGAAGTGGGGGCTGATTCCTGACATGGGAGGCGCCATCGCATTTCGCGAGCTGATGCGTAAAGATCACACCTTAGAAATGGCAATGACGGCCAAAGTGATCGACTGTGAAACCGCGAAAGAATATGGATTGGTGACTAAAATCGCTGAAGACCCTTACGCTGAAGCCTATGCGTTGGCACTTGAGTGCGCGAATCGGTCGCCAGATGTTGTCGCTGCTAATAAGAAACTCTACAACAAGACTTGGTGGTCCAGTCCTGGGTTCGCCTTATTTTACGAGACTTGGTATCAAATAAAGGTAGGGGTAGGTAAGAACAGAGCAATTGCTGCTCAACGTGAAATTCATCGAGACAAGGCGCGTCCATACGTCGCTAGAAGGTTCAAATAGCGCTTGTAAAGTAATAACGGGTATTCCCATTGTTTATAGGGCTTTGCGGTAACCTTAGATCAATTTAATGTCTAAGGCTAAATGAGCAATCTGATGAACAAAACTTTTACTTACTCGCTAGCTGCCACCGCAATTTTTACAAGTTTAAATGCTTTCGCAAGTGGTCTATTTTTACAAGAAGCTGTCGTCGCCAATGCCGGTACAACTGGCGCAGGTGACGGTGTTTACTCTCGTTCAGC
>NZ_JBFRVX010000931.1:0-1939 GCF_041475345.1 Vibrio sp. 10N.222.48.A3
GCGCTAGCACTACAAAATGCAGGTGCTCAAATCGTTCTTCTTGAATGTGTACCAGCTTCATTAGCAAAAAGAATTACAGAAGCTTGTGACGTACCGGTTATCGGCATCGGCGCAGGTAATGTTACCGATGGTCAGATCTTGGTTATGCATGACATGTTCGGTATTTCTGCGAACTACATGCCGAAATTCTCTAAGAATTTCCTAGCTGAAACAGGTGATATGCGTAAAGCCGTCGCTCTATACAAAGAAGAAGTAGAGAGCGCACGTTTCCCTGATGATGCTCATACAATCGCTTAGGAGTAACTATGCAAACTTTTGCTGAAATAGCGGCTCTTCGTGAGCAGATTAAACAGTTTAAGCGTGATGGACGTACGGTTGCTTTTGTCCCAACAATGGGAAACCTACATGAAGGTCACCTAACTCTGGTCAAGAAAGCTCGTGAACTGGCTGACATTGTTGTTGTAAGCATTTTTGTTAACCCAATGCAGTTTGATCGCGCCGACGACCTAAATAACTACCCTCGTACGTTAGAAGCCGATTTAAACAAACTAACAGGCGAAGGTGTTGAGTTAGTCTTTACGCCAACACCAGAGGTTATGTACCCAGATGGATTGGACAAACAGACGTTTGTTGAAGTCCCTGGTATATCTCATATGCTTGAAGGTGCCTCTCGCCCAGGTCATTTCCGCGGTGTATCAACAATTGTCACGAAACTGTTTAATATCGTTCAGCCAGACTTTGCATGCTTCGGTGAGAAAGATTTCCAACAACTTGCTGTGATTCGCCAGATGACAACTGACTTAGCGCTAGACATTGAAGTTGTGGGCGTAGCGACTGTTCGTGAAATGGATGGTTTAGCCATGAGCTCTCGCAATAGCAACCTAACGATTGATGAACGTCAGCGAGCTCCAGTTCTAGCGCGCACTATGCGTTGGATCAGCAGTGCTATTCGTGGTGGTCGTGATGATTACGCGTCTGTCATTGAAGATGCAACAGACCAACTGCGCGCAGCAGACCTACAACCGGATGAAATATTCATTTGTGATGTAAAAACGTTACAAGCGATCACTTCAGAATCGACTCAAGCAGTGATTCTAATGTCGGCTTTCCTAGGTAAGACTCGTCTTATCGACAACCAAGTTTTAGATTTGGTCACGGAAACGAAAGAAGAAGTGAAAGAAGAAACTGCTGAGTAATCGCTTTCTTCTCTTTACGTAAACCAGGTTATACCGCAAAGCACAAATGAAAAACATAAAAAAGGTCGATGTAATATCGACCTTTTTCTTTGCCTGCGATTCAGGATAATTAATAGCTCCTAGATAACTAATAGATCCTGGATAACTAATAGCTCTTGGATAACTAAAAGTTAACTACGTAAGCCGATCCCCTTTGTAACTAAGTAATGTGCAATGCCATACAGCACGACAATAAACACACCTAGTACGCCAAACGACGTCACAATACCCACATCAGACACACCCAAAAAACCATATCTAAACGCGTTTACCATATACACGATAGGGTTCAACTTCGATACACCTTGCCAGAATTCAGGCAATAGACTGATCGAGTAGAACACACCACCGAGATACGTCAGCGGCGTTAAAATGAAGGTTGGGATAATAGAAATATCATCAAACGTGCGTGCGAATACCGCGTTGATCAAGCCACCCAGAGCAAACACAACCGACGTGAGAAATACCGTCGCAATGATCACGCCCCAGTGGTCGACTTGAAGGTCAACAAAGAACAGCGATACAAAGGTGACGATAGTGCCCACTAACAAGCCACGCACCACGCCGCCCATTACGAAGCCGGCGATAATCACGTAGTTAGGAACAGGTGCTACAAGCAGCTCTTCAATGTTCTTCTGGAATTTGGCACTAAAGAACGATGAAGCAACGTTGGAATATGAGTTGGTGATCACCGACATCATGAT
>NZ_JBFRVX010000932.1:0-561 GCF_041475345.1 Vibrio sp. 10N.222.48.A3
CTGTACTTCTTCTAACGTAGTAGGTGATACAGCGGTTAACACTATCGTTGCTAAGTCTGAAGGCGAAATCGGCGTTGAAACAAACGAAGAAGCTGAGCTAAAGAAAGCAGAAGCGTAATCAGAGATTTTCCTCTATAGATGAAATCTAAGTGGAAAGCCTGAATAGACAAACGGAGCCTAAGTGGCTCCGTTTTTTATTGGGTGATAACCCCAGTTACTGGGCTTATGTGAAGGTAATGATATGTATTCGTGTCTAACCATTCCTTTTATCAAAATAAATGTGAAAAAATCCAGTATCCCCCTTGAAAAGGATTCGTGAGCCCTTATCTATGGTGCATACGAAAGCAAATTACATTTGCACTTAAATTTGTGTATTAGGGTTGAATCCCTGATTACTACCCCCCACATAGTGGGTATAGCAAAAAACTAAATAGAATTTATTCGGAGAAAGCCTGATGGGTCGAATCATTGGTATTGATTTAGGTACTACTAACTCTTGTGTTGCTGTTCTTGACGGTGACAAACCACGCGTATTAGAAAATGCTGAAGGCGAACGCACAA
>NZ_JBFRVX010000933.1:0-1305 GCF_041475345.1 Vibrio sp. 10N.222.48.A3
TTACCAAGCAGCATGTCCATCATCTCGTTGGTCGCTTCGTTGTCATCAATCGTTAATTGAACAAGACGACGAGTGTTCGGATCCATGGTGGTTTCACGTAACTGAAGTGGGTTCATTTCACCCAGACCTTTGAATCGTTGCACGTTGATCTTAGCTTTCTTCTGCGACAGTCGCTCAAGCACACCATCTTTCTCTGCATCATCAAGTGCGTAGAACACTTCTTTACCGCAATCGATACGATACAGAGGGGGCATTGCCACATAGATATGACCCGCTTCAACCAATGCATGGAAATGGCGAGTAAATAGTGCACATAGCAGTGTCGCGATATGAAGACCATCCGAGTCCGCATCGGCAAGGATACAGATCTTACCGTAACGCAGGCCTGACAAGTCATCGTTATCAGGATCGATACCCAAAGCAACCGAAATATCATGTACTTCTTGTGAAGCCAATACTTGGTCCGCTGACACTTCCCATGTATTTAGGATCTTACCGCGAAGTGGCATAACCGCTTGGAACTCACGATCACGTGCTTGTTTAGCAGAACCACCCGCCGAGTCCCCTTCCACGAAGAAGATTTCGGTACGACTTAAATCTTGAACCGAACAATCGGTTAGCTTACCCGGCAGTGCTGGGCCTGAAGCAATCTTCTTACGCACAACCTTTTTGCTTGCGCGCATGCGACGGTGAGCATTCGCAATACAAGCTTCAGCTAACTGTTCTGCCAGTTGTGGTTTTTCGTTCAACCACAAGCTAAAGGCATCTTTTACCACCCCAGACACAAACGCTGCGGTTTGACGAGAAGAAAGACGTTCTTTTGTTTGACCAGCAAATTGCGGATCTTGCATCTTCACCGATAATACGTACGAACAACGATCGAAAATATCGTCACCCGTTAACTTAACGCCACGCGGTAGAAGGTTACGAAATTCACAGAACTCACGCATTGCATCAAGCAGACCTTGTCGAAGGCCGTTTACGTGTGTACCACCTTGCTTAGTTGGTACTAAGTTCACGTAACTCTCGGTGATCATATCACCGCCTTCTGGCTGCCAAATAATCGCCCAGTTCGCCATTTCTGTTTCAGCAACGAATTCGCCGACATAAGGTTCCTCAGGCAGTAAGGTGTAACCTTTCACACCTTCTGCAAGGTAGTCTTTTAGACCATCTTCATAGAACCATTTATGTTCTTCACCGCCAACCTTGTCGACAAAGGTGATTTCTAAACCAGGGCAAAGTACAGCTTTAGCGCGCAAGTTATTGATAAGACGTAAAACAGAGAACTTAGAGCTATCGAAATAT
>NZ_JBFRVX010000934.1:0-1036 GCF_041475345.1 Vibrio sp. 10N.222.48.A3
ACTCTACCGTTTGAAGAAGTTACTTTAGTCTCTTTCCAAGTAGGTTGCTATTGTCGTTTTGTACTGTCGCTTGAGTCGGCAGCATGAACAACAAAAGCCACAAACAAAAAAACGCTGAATTAAAGTCAGCGTTTTTATTTGTCTTCTATTCAAAGAAACATCATCAGTTCATTTAGTCGTTTTCTACGTTGAACAGGTTTTCCATATTCAAGCCTTGCTTGATTAAAATCTCACGTAGACGACGCAGACCTTCAACTTGGATTTGGCGAACGCGTTCACGAGTTAGGCTAATTTCACGGCCTACTTCTTCTAGTGTTGATGGTTCATAGCCAAGTAATCCAAAGCGACGCGCAAGCACCTCTTTCTGCTTAGGATTCAGCTCATCAAGCCAGAAAATCAACGAGTTCTTAATATCGCTATCTTGAGTTGAAACCTCAGGGTCTGAGTTGTTGATGTCCGGAATTATATCCAGTAGCGCTTTCTCACCATCACCACCGATAGGTGTATCAACAGAGCTCACTCTTTCGTTTAGACGAAGCATCTTGCTCACATCACCAACAGGTTTGTCTAGCTTAGAAGCAATTTCTTCTGCCGTTGGTTCATGGTCAAGTTTTTGTGAAAGTTCTCTTGCGGTACGTAGGTAGATGTTCAGCTCTTTCACAACATGGATTGGCAAACGGATAGTGCGAGTCTGATTCATTAGCGCACGTTCAATGGTTTGACGAATCCACCATGTTGCGTAAGTTGAGAAACGGAAGCCACGCTCTGGGTCAAACTTCTCTACGGCGCGAATCAAACCTAGGTTGCCTTCTTCAATAAGATCGAGAAGTGCAAGACCACGGTTGCTATAACGACGAGAAATTTTCACCACCAAACGCAGGTTACTTTCGATCATGCGTTTGCGTGCTGCTTCATCACCGCGTAGAGCTCGACGTGCATAAAGTACTTCTTCTTCAGCGGTTAATAGTGGTGAGAAACCGATTTCGCCTAAGTAGAGTTGAGTCGCATCTAAGCTTTTAGACGTAACTTCAGTCTC
>NZ_JBFRVX010000935.1:0-2919 GCF_041475345.1 Vibrio sp. 10N.222.48.A3
CCTTTACCTGAAAGTAAGCTTGATGGCGCGAATATTAAGAAGCGTTTAGCATTATGGATACACAAGGCTCTGCCTGATAATGATCCCCTGAAGTAATTCGCGATTAACTCAGTGATTCGAATTTGTTTCTTTTGATTGATTGCCAATTTATGTTTACTTGAAAAACCTAGCTATCTCACGCTAGGTTTTTTTGTTTTAGGTATCTGCGTTTCAATATTAGAGCCTAAGCCATCTCTTTTTAGAGCGTCACTGTTTACCTTATTCAGTATTGGAGTCGTCGATATTTTTGCTGATTCCTATCCTTCCTACTCAGGCACTTGAACGCTGTATTTTATGAATTGCACTAACGATTTCCTTTCGTCTATTCCCTTCAAGACTCTCAAATTTATACCGACCCAATAAATACATTAGAACTCAAAGTATTATTTAATACATATAATACTTGCGCAAGTGTGATCTTCGTCGCTAAAATTTGATTTTTAGCGCTAATGTGTTGATCTTTGTGTATGGGAAATGCTCATAATTAAAAGGAATTTAATTAGAGTTCAAAGGAAATGTCTCGGTATGATTACATCAGCGCCTTGGATATTGTATCCAGAGGTTGTAGAAAAGATGATTGAAAAATGGAATTTTCGTGAGCCAGAAGTTTCGGATGGCAACAACATTTATCAATTAATTTCAGAGTGCCCTCCATTAGATACTAACTCTTCATATTGCAATTTCTTGCAGTCTACTCACTTTAGTAAAACTTGTATTTTAGTGGAGCATGAAGGTGACCTTGCTGGCTTTATTTCTAGTTACCAAAAACCCAGTGAGCCCAATGTTCTCTTTATTTGGCAAGTGGCGGTGGCGCCTAAGTTTAGAGGCAATGCTTTAGCCTACAAGATGCTGAACACCTTACTTAAACGAGAGGGCCTAAAGAGCATTGAAGCGATAGAAACGACTATCACTGAATCAAACCAAGCGTCTTGGGCATTGTTCAAAAAGCTGGACGAAAAAAACGGTAACACCGGGAAAGTGACTACTTTCTTAGATGAAAATCTTCACTTTAACGGGCAGCACGATACCGAATACCTCTATCGAATCCTCCTTAAATAATCAAACACTTATAGGAATTAAATAACGGCATTATCATGGATATTTTTAAAAAGCAGGAATCTAACGTACGTTCATACTCGAATAGTTTTCCAGTTACTTTTAGTAAATCAAAAGGTTGCTGGCTTGAAACGAAACAAGGTGATCGTTACATCGATTTTCTTGCTGGAGCAGGATCTCTCAATTACGGTCACAACAATCCAATACTTAAGCAAGCCTTGCTTGATTACATTGAAATGGATGGGATTACGCACGGTTTAGATATGCATTCAGAAGCCAAAGCTGAATTTTTAGAAGCGCTTACTCGCTTAATTCTAGAACCAAGAGATCTCAATTATAAAGTTCAATTTACAGGCCCAACAGGAACTAATGCCGTTGAAGCCGCGATTAAATTGGCTAAAAAAGTGAAAGGCCGAAGTAGCATTGTAGCGTTTACCAATGGTTTTCATGGTTGTACTGCAGGTGCACTGGCTGCTACGGGTAACCAACATCATAGACAAGGCGCGGGCTCAAACCTTAACAACGTTACGCGTTTGCCATTTGAGGGTTACGCTGGCATTGATGGATTAAAATTGTTCGAAACGATGTTAGCTGATAATTCTGCCGGTATGGATAAGCCAGCAGCCGTCTTATTGGAAACGGTTCAAGGTGAAGGTGGATTGAATGTCGCTTCAAATGAGTGGCTACAGCGTTTGAGTAAAATTTGTAAAGCTCACGATATCTTAGTCATTGTCGATGATATCCAAGCGGGTTGTGGTCGAACGGGTACGTTCTTTAGCTTTGAACCATCAGGTATCAAGCCAGATATAGTCACGCTGTCTAAGTCGATAAGTGGTTATGGCTTACCGATGGCCGTCGTTTTATTAAAGCCTGAATTAGACAAATGGCAGCCGGGAGAACACAACGGCACCTTCCGTGGTAATAACCATGCGTTCGTTACCGCTACGAAAGCGTTAGAAATGTATTGGTCAAATGATGATTTTGAAAATCATATTCAACGTAGCTCAAGCATGGTCGATGATGTCATTCAACGCAATATCAAGCGTTTCCCAGAGCTATTCGTTCAACGCAAGGGACGTGGAATGATGATTGGCATTGAATGTAAAGATGGAAACACGGCTGACGAAATTGCCAAAACGTGTTTTGAAAACGGTATGGTCATTGAAACAGCTGGCCCTAACGATGAAATAGTTAAGTTCTTTTGCCCACTGACGATATCTGAATCGGAACTGATGCAAGGTTTAACCATCTTCGAAGATTCAGTAGAAATTGTAGCAACTAAGTATTTCAAAAAAGTATCGTAATAGGGACAGCAAAATGATTGTTAGAACACTTGATGAATGTCGCAATAGCGAAAGACGTATTGTTTCGGATAATTGGGAAAGTACTCGCATGTTGTTGAAAGATGACAACATGGGTTTTTCATTTCATATCACGACAATTTATGAAGCGACGGAAACACATATTCATTACCAAAACCATTTAGAATCAGTATATTGCATGAGTGGTGAAGGCGAAATTGAAGTGGTTGGTGGTGAGACTTATCCCATCAAACCTGGGACGCTTTATATCCTTGATAAGCACGATGAACACTATTTACGTGCGTATAAAAACAAAGAAATGGTTATGGCGTGTGTATTCAATCCGCCAATTACTGGCGCTGAAGTTCACGATGAAAACGGCGTTTATCCTCTGGTTGATTAACCGACTTTTTCTGGGGTGAAATCTCACCCCAATTTCCATTTATCTAGTCTTTATTGCTTCTCTATAACTAAGGTCTTTTATGACATTTACCGTAGAAAAAATCGGCGGTACATCCATGAC
>NZ_JBFRVX010000936.1:0-1109 GCF_041475345.1 Vibrio sp. 10N.222.48.A3
CTACAATATAGGCGACTCTGATGTTTAACGATTTAAAAGGCAAACGCATTTTAATTACTGGCTCTACTGCTGGTATGGGCTTAGCTACTGCACGCATTTTTGCAAAGTACGGCGCAAAGATTGGCATCAATAGTCGTGCTTTCAGCCCAAAAGTCGATGACGTTCTCACCGAACTCACCGCATTGGGTGGCGATGTTGCGTTTTTTCCTGCAAACCTAATGGACACATTAGAGTGCGAAAGGTTAGTCAAAGAGTTCACCGACCATTTTGGCGGCATGGATGTGTTGATTAACAACGCTGGTGGCCTTGGTGGGCGTGCAAGTCTAGAAAATATCGATGACGAGTTTTATGAGCGTGTGATGAACCTAAATGTTCGATCCGCGCTGATGACAACTAAGTTCTCTATCCCACACTTGCGTGCATCTGCTGCTTTGTCGGGGCAAACATCGTGTGTGATTAGCACGGGCTCTATTGCCGCTCGCGAAGGCGGTGGTGTGGGTGCTGGCGTCTATGCCGCATCTAAAGCTTGGTTGCACGACATTCACCGCAATTGGGTGAAAGAGTTCGCGCAAGACAATATCCGTTTCAACATTGTTTCACCGGGCACTATCGACACCGCATTTCACGATGGCAAAAGCGACGATCTGAAAGCGACCATTGCTAACAACATTCCAATGGGACGCTTTGGCAATATTGATGAAGTTGCCCCTTCATTTGCTTTCTTTGCATCGCACGCTTGTAGCGGGTACATCACAGGACAAATCCTAGATGTTAACGGCGGACAAATAACGCCCTAGCTAGCTGACTGATATAAGCTCACTAAGTTATATAAAGTCGTTAAGATCGTCACACTAAATAAGGTCATCAGACCCAAATAGATGAGGGAAAACCTCACACTAAATTCGACGTATACACTGACTCTAAGCGCCAGATTCGTCTGGCTTTTTTTGTTTTCAAAGTTTCAATTTCAGGTGGTTTAAATGTCAATATTTACATTGGTGGAAGATTCAAGCCGCCGAATTCATGTTCAAGTCGCGAGACAAATTGCTCGCAAAATCTTGTCTGGCGAGTTGAAAGAAAATCAGAAGTTACCTAGCGAAATGGAGTTG
>NZ_JBFRVX010000937.1:0-388 GCF_041475345.1 Vibrio sp. 10N.222.48.A3
TCTGAATTATTGAGTTCAGAGAAAATCGCTATTACAAGCCGACAATCGAGCGATATTGAGCGAATAGCCAAAGAGAAAGTGGTTCTTGTTGAACAACTAAGATCAACCGATCAACGAATCGCTGCCCATACTAATATATCTGAACTAACCGAGAACCCTGAACTTGCTCAGTTAGTCGCAACCATCAAGTCCATAGTGCACGACTGCCATCAAGCGAACCTAGTAAATGGCGAAGCCTTGAATCGAGCACACCTTAGCTTCAAAAAACTCAGCAATATGATGCAGCAAAGTCACGGCAAAATTGGCATGACCTACAATGCCGGAGGCCAAACGCATACAATTTCTACGCTAGGAACCAACGTTAAAGCTTAGTTAGGTAAACCACCGC
>NZ_JBFRVX010000938.1:0-1766 GCF_041475345.1 Vibrio sp. 10N.222.48.A3
ATATTAAAAGATAACAATATTTTATCTAGAAAATACTTTTATCCGCTAGTATCTGATTTTGATGTTTATAAAAACAATCGAGAAATTTTTAGACAAGGTAGTCTTAGCGTTGCAAAAAAAATAAGTGCTAGAGTTTTATGCCTCCCAATATACTCTGACCTTAATATAGATGATGCAAGTAACGTAATTGATGTGATTAGGGCCTCACGATGAAAGTAGCAATAATGCAACCCTACTTTTTCCCATACTTCGGTTATTTTGAGCTAATTAAGTCAGTCGACAAATTTATAATTTATGATGATGTCAACTATATAAAAAAAGGATGGGTAAATAGGAATCGGATATTAATATCCGGAGAGCCAAAAATGTTTACAATGCCTCTGGTTAATGCTAGCCAGAATAGGCGTATAAATGAAATATTGCTATCTCCCCAAATCTCATTATGGAAGAGCAAATTTCTTAAAACAATTGAGTTAAATTATAAAAGAGCCCCTCATTTTGAAGAAACTTACGCTTTGGTAAGTAAAATCATTGGTTATAAATCAGAGAGCTTATCTGACTTTATAACCAATAGCATAGTTAATATTTCTAAACACTTAGATATTAATTCAGAGTTCGTTATAAGCTCGTCTCGCTACAATAACTCCCAGTTAAAAGGGCAAGATAGAATAATCGACATATGCCAAAAGGAATGTGCTAGTGTATATATAAATGCACTCGGTGGGAGGGACCTCTATGCTGGAGGTGCATTCTTAAATAACAATATTGAACTAAGATTTATGGAGAACAAATCTTTGGTCTATGACCAGTTTTCTAATGAGTTTGTCAGTAATCTTTCGATCATAGACGTTCTTATGTTCAATGGGAAGACGTATCTATAATAACTGTTTTTCATGGAGTTATAATGAATAATCCTCCTTTAGTAATCGTATGGATGTGTACTTATAACCATATAGATTATATTGAACAAGCTGTTGAATCAGTCATGAGTCAAAAGACAACATTTACATTTAAATTGATTCTTTTAGATGATTGTTCGATTGATGGTACGAGAGATAAGTGTTTTGATCTTCGACGTAGGTATGGCTCTAAATTGGAGTTGATTCTTCCTGAAAAAAATACAGGGG
The DNA here is from genome assembly GCF_041475345.1 of Vibrio sp. 10N.222.48.A3. Classification (NCBI taxonomy): domain Bacteria; kingdom Pseudomonadati; phylum Pseudomonadota; class Gammaproteobacteria; order Vibrionales; family Vibrionaceae; genus Vibrio; species Vibrio sp. 10N.222.48.A3. The sequence continues at coordinate 1,128 of NZ_JBFRVX010000938.1, forward strand.
GAAAATCTGTTATTGATGATCTTTATCCTAGATGCCTTAATAGTGGTGCTAAATATATTGCTCTTTGTGAAGGCGATGATTATTGGACTGATGAAAATAAGCTACAAAAACAGTTTGAAATGTTGGAAAAACTACCTGATCACGCCGGTTGTTCACACAATACTAAAGTTATTAAAAACCAAAGCAAAAGCGACAACGAATATATTGTTAATCAAAGTATAAAAAATACTTTTACGATTGACGATTTTACAAAGGGACTAGCATATTTTCATACATCGTCGATGTTATATCGAATAAATATGATGAAAAAAATAGATTTTGACTTCTTTAGGGAAAATCCTGGCGACTGGCTCTTATTAACATTGATGTCGGAACTTGGTCCGATTCACTATATTGATGAATCTATGTCATCGTATAGGATTCACAAAAATGGCGAGTGGAGTCGTTTAAGTAAGCTATTTCAATTAAAGAAAAACTTAGAATCGATCGTTAGATATAATCGTGGCTTTAGACAAAGATATGAACAAAACTATATGCCGTTATACATTAGATCTTCCTTATGTGAATACAAGAATTATAAGCAAGAAATTATTGAAAATTTGAATGTTTTTGAATACAACGAGCTTTTAAAGTTAGTTG
>NZ_JBFRVX010000939.1:0-288 GCF_041475345.1 Vibrio sp. 10N.222.48.A3
TTTACCTGTACCTGTTTGTGCAGCAGCAATTAGGTTCTTACCAGAAAGCACAATCGGAATTGCTTTTTCTTGAATAGAGGTTGGCTTTTCATAGCCTTGTTTTGCAACGGCTTTAACAATAGGTGAGCTTAATCCAAGCTTGGAAAATGGCATAAGTTTCTCGGTATGATTTGGCTAAATAGCGATGGAAAGGTTCAACAATCTTATACAAGGATAAGATTAATGGCGGCATTCTACCATGTTGCTTGTGTACTGCTAGGGCATGTTGATCTTTCGAGCTAATTTTTG
>NZ_JBFRVX010000940.1:0-1092 GCF_041475345.1 Vibrio sp. 10N.222.48.A3
GCCTAGAAGCGGTAGTTAGCTTGGATACCGACTAACCAGATGCTGCCTGTCACTTCGCCTTCGAAGCTACCACCAAAGTAATCTGCTTTTGGATCTTTTTCATGCATTTTCGCGTCTTTCGCTAGAATGTAAGTGAAGCCTGCATCCAGAGTTAGCTGTTCAGACCATTGGTAGCCCGCACCAATACTTAACCAAGTGCGGTCTGTTTCTGGGATCGTCGCAGTACGGTGCTCTTCGCTTACCGCTGAAGTATCGTAGGCAATACCAGAACGTAGTGCTAGTTTAGGTGTCATTTGGTAAGTAGTACCGATTGCAAAGCGGTAGTTGTCTTCCCAGTTCTCTTGCTTGATCTCTACACTTTTTTCACCAGGGAAATCAGCAACAAGCTCTTTAAAGCTGCTCCAGTTTGTCCAGTTAATACTCGCGTGAACCGCTACAGTGTCTGTCAGCTGGTGGAAGCTAGCAAGTTCAGCTGTTGCCGGAAGAGCGAGATCCATTGAACCACTTTTGTGTGCTTCTGGGTTTTTAGGGTTGAAACCAAAACCTTTAGCGTAACCTTCTAGAGTTAGATCTACTTCTGATTTGTAGGTGAAGCCTAGGCGGTTGTCTTCATTAATATCCCAAGCGGTACCAACTTGCCAGCCCCATGCCTTGTCATCACCTTCCATGTATTTCAAAGAGGTACCAGACTTCACTGGAATAAGAGAGTTTTTAGTTGATACTGCGCCAAAGCTACCTTCAGCTATGATGTAACGTACGCCACCACCAATAGAAACACTCTCTAGCACTTGGTATGCAGCATTCAGGTTCAGCTCCATAGTAGTCACACTTGCTTCGTTACCATGGTTTGCACCGCCGAAGTCTTTACCTAGGTCCGTAGCCATGCCGTAGTTAGTACCAGCAGCAAAGCCTAACGCAAATTTTTCGTTGTACTTATGAGAAACATAAAAGTTTGGAATAAAAGCACTGTGCGCGAAGTCACTAGAGTTAGATGTTGTTTTTCCGCGAGGAGTTGTAGAAGTCCCTTCAATATCAATATTTGGGTCAACGTAGATACCACCCACAGAAACCTGTGTGCCCTCTAGGTAAGTC
>NZ_JBFRVX010000941.1:0-1832 GCF_041475345.1 Vibrio sp. 10N.222.48.A3
CGTAACACACCTGTTACTATTGTCCGAGGAATATCAATTATAACGAACCAAAGTGTATCAATATGTTAATTGAAACTAAGTGCTTATAAAGTAATTACAAACGCGTTACAATTTCTAAGTAAATCAACCTCTCAGCTTCTGTTCTCTATGGATATTGTCTAACATCATGTATTGTCAGACAGATAAGCATTCACATTTAATTGTTAAGGAATTCTCATGATTTCAAAATGGGCTAAACGTTTCTATCAAATGGCGGAATTGGTCGGTTCTTGGAGTAAAGATCCTTCAACTCAAGTCGGCGCCGTCATCACTAAGCACAACCGTATTGTTTCAGTTGGCTTTAATGGCTACCCACATGGCGTGTCTGATAGTGCGGATACTGACGATCGCGAGATGAAATACCTCAAGACACTTCACGCTGAAGAAAATGCAATCTTGTTTGCTAAACGTGATTTAGACAGTTGTGAAGTTTGGGTCACTCACTTCCCTTGTCCGAACTGTGCAGCAAAAATCATCCAAACTGGAATTTCAGCGGTACATTGCCCAGAGCAAAGTGAAGATTTCCTTTCTCGTTGGGGAGATAAGATCAAGATAAGCCAAGATATGTTTGAGCAAGCTGGTGTAGAAGTAGACTGGTTGCCACTCGCTGACCTGGATTAATCTCTAACGCTAGGTCTCAGGTCTAAGTCTAGATCTCAAATACAAAAAAGCCGAGAGTCGATATTATCGCTCTCGGCTTTCTTTTTATTCGGACTTGTTAGCTTCCAGCATCGTATTAGTCACTTGAGGGAAATGCCAACGCGTAAGCTTCCATGAAATCTTTACGGATATCCTGTTCAAGGTGAATCGCTTTCTCTGTCGGGCAGAAGATCATAAAGTGGACTTCTTGCTCACCCGTTGAGCTGCTCGTGATATGAATGTGCGGTTCAGAGCCAGGAAGGTCAACCCCAGCGTGCTTCTCAATCACACCATTGTAACGACGGGCAACATCGATAAACTCTTCACAATGCTCTTCAATTTTCACGATAAGACCCGGCACCATAGGGTATAGGTTTACAAAGTCTTTCACCGTCACAAAAAAGTTATGATAAACATAGCGCTTCATGAAGTTGAGGTTCTTTACCGGATAAGTGAAGAACATGCTATTAGGCAGCGTGGCAGTCTTGCCAGTGAAGTGATATTGCCCATGATACAAATCGATTTCTTGAATCACAGTCGCCATCAAGTTGTGCTCAATCACCTCACCGCTGATTTTGCCCACTTCAATCCAATCACCAATTCGAAATGAGCGAGAACTCGCACGCTGAATAGAGCCAGTAAAACAGAGGATGATCTCTTTTGAAGCCACGACTATCGCAACCGCAATAGCGGTAACAGACAGCGCAAATTCGCTGATTTCGGATTTCCACAACACGAATAACGTCACAACAATAATCGCGAATGTGCCATTTTTGGTACGTGACATCCAGTTACGTTGGTCTTCACTAAGAAAAGCGACATCACCACGGATTCGAGACAAAGTGATTCGTCGGATTATTAATATAATGCAGATGATCAGCACACTAAAAATAAACTTATTAGCGAGTAAGAAATCTATTACTTGCCACATCTTTTCCATTACTTATTCCTTTGTATTACAACAATTAAGCTTTATAACGACGAGCATTAAAACGATTAGCTCTATAACGATGAGCTTTACAGCGACTGACTCAACCCAATAAACGCATTATGAAAAAGCACTCAAAAATAGAGCGCTCCTTTTCATGCTTTTATCAGCTATTAGGGCGTGTTGACCTTTCGCGGTTAAATTTTGTTCGAAAGATCAACACGCC
>NZ_JBFRVX010000942.1:0-1752 GCF_041475345.1 Vibrio sp. 10N.222.48.A3
AACACGATAGAAACGCTCCGTAAGTCGATGCAAGTGTTGTGGTTCGATACCGTCTCCAGTGTCTGACACATCCAAACACGCGCCTTGACTGGTTTGGTACCAACGAACCTTTACGGTCGCACCAGGCGGCGTGTATTTCACTGCATTGTAAACCAGATTCGATATTGCACTTCTCAGCTGATCTTCATCCGCTAATACGCGTAAACTCTTATCGATATCAAATTTCAGCTTGTGTTCTCGCTCTCCACTGAGACTAGCGGCTTCTTTTTCAAGAACTTCCAACATCGCCGGAACATTCACCACTTCATCCAATTCATGCATTGGCGCCGCTTCTATCTTAGAAAGAGTAAGAAGCTGATTGACCAAACTGTTCATACGATTTAACTGCTCAGTCATCACACCATGAGCCTTAGGCCACATAGGTCCAACGACCATGTCTGGATCTTCCGTCATTTCAAGATAGCCCTGAAGTACGGTCATTGGAGTGCGTAGCTCGTGAGAAACGTTAGCGAAAAAGTTACGACGCATGCCTTCTAGCTGTTTTAGCTGAGTAACATCACGTACTACCATGAGGTGTTCGCCCTCGGTATACGGTACGATACGAAGCTCAAGCATGCGCTCCACATTAAGTGGCGAAGGCATCTCTAACGGCTCTGAGAAATCTTGTTTATTAAGGTACTTGATGAAGTCCGGCGTGCGGATCAAGTTAGAGATGGGTTGGCCTGAATCGTCTGGCCAGCGAAAACCCAGTAAATACTGAGCAAGCTTGTTGCACCAAACAATATTGCCTTCACCGCGAAACACCACAACGGCATCGGGAAGGGATTCAGCACCGTTTCTGAAACGGCGGATAAGGTTGGTCAATTCTTTGCGCTTACGACGCTGTCTCTGCTGCATACGATAGATACCATTAAACAGAGACTCCCAGTTTCCAGAACCTGAAGGGGGTGTTAACCGCTTTTCATCCCACAACCAAGCAGACAAACGCATTTGATAGTGTAGATGCCATGCTAACTGTAATACTGTTGCAGCCAGCAATAACCAAGGTAAATAACCGAATATCCATCCGACTATAATCCAAGGTGCGTAAAAAAAAGCCAGCTCCCAAGCCAGCTTTTTCCAGGTTAACTTCTCAACCATTCAGGACTCCATAAACTGGGCAGTGAAGCCACGTTAAGCCTTTGTAGAAAAACGGTAGCCTGCGCCGCGAACCGTTTGAATTAATTTGTCATGACCAGCAGATTCAAGTGCTTTGCGTAAACGTCGAATATGAACATCAACCGTACGATCTTCAACGTAAACGTTGGTACCCCAAACGTTATTGAGCAGTTGCTCTCGACTGTATACTCGCTCTTGGTGAGTCATAAAAAAATGCAGCATTTTGAATTCGGTTGGGCCCATATCAACTGGACCTTCACTTGCGGTAACGCGGTGAGATACAGGGTCTAGCTTAAGGCCTTGTACATCAATCACATCTTCTAGTGCAGTAGGCGTTACACGGCGGATAACCGCTTTCAGGCGAGCAACGAGCTCTTTTGGTGAAAATGGCTTGGTGATGTAATCATCAGCGCCCACTTCTAAACCTCGCACCTTATCTTCTTCTTCGCCACGAGCCGTCAGCATCACCACTGGGATGTTGCGAGTTAACTCTTCACGCTTCATGTGCTTGATAAAGTTTATCCCGCTACCACCAGGTAGCATCCAATCTAGTAATACTAGATCTGGGAAAGGTTCACATAGCTTGTTTACCGC
>NZ_JBFRVX010000943.1:0-1264 GCF_041475345.1 Vibrio sp. 10N.222.48.A3
ATGTAATTCTGTTTTAACTATTCGACTAGTTTTTGAATCGAAAAACTTATAGAAATCTGCAGATCTCCCAACACAGATTACATGCATGATCTTGTAGGTACTTCTGTTTGTTCTTAATAATTTTTCTTGAATATAGTTGATGTTAGGTAAATCTGTTTCTTCACAGAAAAAACGTTTGAGCCTTTGTTTATTTTGTTCTCGTTCAAGTCTTTGCTGAACAAAAGATAGCTTTTTTTTACCTTCCGACGACTTCAGATGAAATGATGTGCATATTATTAGTAATGTAATAAAAAACAGACAAAGTAAATTAACAGTAGACAACACGGCACCCCGAATAAAGTGATATGCATCGCATTTTGCGATGCAACAGAATGATTGTATTCTTACTTATGAGACTCACACAAATAAAAACAAATCTGACCACTTAATAGTCATCTACTTGAATTGAGTGTAATTGTGCAAATTTATAAATATCATGCACGAAAACACCACTAACCGCATATTGTACATCCCGTAATATCCCGACAACTTCATCACATAATAGCCACCAAATTACGCCACAGTGCCATTTCAGGGGGGTAATGATTGCATCGCTTTTTTTAGTATTTATTTACGCTATAAAAAACTGACAGTGATCGCGATATTTAATGGGGAGGAATTGAAATCAGCAACTTTATCTGGGTTACATCACTACATACCCTTGATGAAACCAATCTGTTTGGAAGTGAAACAAACCATAAATTTAATCAAATGCACGCTAGAGGGTAAGTTAAGTCCTAACGCAAACACCTAATCCTAACCTCAACTATCTGAATAGATGGGAAATCTCAATTGAAAGGAGAACAGGACATTTTGATGGATAAAACTAAATAAAAGAGGGAGTCGTTCTGTATAATTAACTGAACAATAATTGATGATGGGGAAACTAACGAAGAGTCATAGTTCGTAGCGACGTAAAGTCGTCAACAGCTAACGTTGTTGTAGGTATTAGCAGAATCATCCAGTACGAATCAGCACTGAGGTAGTAAAGCTACATAAAGGCTGGTCAAGGCAATCTGCAATGAATGGTTTAGTGTAATTACACTAAGTTACTGTCGAATGGGTAGTCGCTGGATATATTTGGCCAGTATTACTGTGAGTTTGCCAAATCATCGGTAGAAGATAACGCAATTAAGGTTACTATGTTTATCTCGGTACCTCTGATTATTTTAGCTTTCACAACAATTCGGCTATCAGTATCCTGTAATAAGTTATCTCAATGGCC
>NZ_JBFRVX010000944.1:0-3270 GCF_041475345.1 Vibrio sp. 10N.222.48.A3
GCACGAGCAATCGCAATACGTTGCCTTTGACCGCCCGAAAACTCATTCGGGTAACGGTGACGAGTTTCAGGGTCTAGGTCGACCTCTTTCATTACATCGCAGATGCGTTGGTCGAGTTCAGTGTCGTCCAATTGTTGATGCACTAACAAACCCTCGCCAATCACCTGAGCAACCGACATTCTCGGGTTTAACGCCGAGAATGGGTCTTGAAAGACCACTTGCATACGGCTTCTAAACGGTAGCATCTGTTGGCGGTTTAAGCCCCGAATTTGTTCATCTGCGTAAGTAATTGAACCTTCACTTTGCACCAATTTGAGTATCGCCATACCGGTTGTCGATTTACCAGAGCCACTTTCGCCAACTAAACCGATTGAGTGCCCTTTCTTCAAAGTGAACTCCATATCGGTCACAGCTTTGACATGAGAAATGGTTCGCTTGAATAAACCGCCCGTAATCGGGAACCAAACACGAAGTTGATTAACATCGAGCAGAGGTTCACTTTCCGGAGAAACTGGAACGGGCAAGCCTTTCGGATCAGAGTTGATAAGCTTTTGCGTATAAGGGTGAGCTGGAGCATTAAACAGGGTATGGCAGTCATTGCTTTCAACCAAGCGACCATCTTTCATTACCGCCACTCTGTCGGCAATTTTACGAACGATACTCAAATCGTGTGTGATAAAGAGCATCGCCATACCCAGCTCTTGTTGCAGATCTTTTAACAGGTCGAGAATCTGCGCTTGTACTGATACATCCAACGCAGTCGTCGGCTCGTCAGCGATAAGCAGCTCTGGCTCGTTAATCAGAGCCATTGCGATCATTACACGCTGACGCTCTCCACCTGATAGCTCGTGTGGGTACGCTGATATCTTCTGCTCTGGGTAACGAATACCCACCTTTGAAAGCCACTCTATCGCCAAGGCTTGAGCTTTATTGGTTCGCATACCTCGGTGAATCGCGAGGGTTTCAACCAGCTGCTTACCGACTCGATGAAGTGGATTAAGCGAAACCATAGGCTCTTGAAAGATCATGCCAATGCGGCCACCACGAATCCCTCGCAATTGCCTTTCAGAACAACTCAGAATATCGGTGCCAGAGAAATTGATCTTACCGTTTAAGTAGTGCGATGAGCCTTTAGGTAGCAGCTTTAACACTGAGTTAGCCGTAACCGATTTACCGGAGCCACTCTCGCCCACCAGCGCGAGTGTCTCACCTTTGTATATCTCCAACGAGACGTCTTGCGTCACTTGTTCTATCGAGTCTTTACGCCCAAACCCGACAGACAATTTATCTATGGTCAGAACTGGAGATGCATTCGAAGCCTCTGCTGTTGACCCTGAAGCAGGAACTGTATTTGAAGTCATAACCTATCCTTACTTCTGTTGATGTGGGTCGAAAGCATCACGCACCGCTTCACCAACGAAGACAAGTAACGTCAACATCAATGAAAGTACGACGAAAGCAGAAATGCCAAGCCAAGGCGCTTGCAAGTTAGCTTTACCTTGCGCCAATAGCTCACCTAATGAAGGCGAACCCGCAGGCAAACCAAAGCCTAAGAAATCTAACGACGTTAATGTGGTGACCGAGCCTGAAAGGATAAACGGCATCATGGTTAACGAAGCCACCATCGCGTTGGGTAGCATGTGGCGAAGCATAATGCGTTTGTCGTCAACGCCCATGGCTTGCGCGGCTCTTACATAATCAAAGTTTCGACAACGTAGGAATTCAGCTCGCACAATCCCAACCAAACTCATCCAACTGAAGAGCACCATAATCCCTAGCAACCACCAGAAATTCGGTTCAATGAAGCTCGACAGAATGATCAGCAAGAATAAGGTCGGCATTCCAGACCAGACTTCAATGAAGCGCTGCCCAAACAAGTCGACCCAACCACCGTAGTAACCTTGCGTTGCCCCGACAACTACGCCGACTACGCTCGATACAATCGTCAGAATAAAACCAAACAGAACAGAGATACGGAACCCATAAATGATGCGAGCCAATACATCTCGCCCTTTATCATCGGTTCCAAGCCAGTTCACTGAATCTGGCTCCGATGGCACCGCGCCCGAAATATCGAAGTTTATCGTATCGTAGCTAAAAGGAATGATTGGCCACACGATTTAACCGTTGTCTTCAATGAGTTCGATAACATACGGGTCTTTGTAGTCGGCTTCGGTTTCAAACTCGCCACCAAACTCTGTCTCGGCGTACTCATTGATAACAGGTACAAACCACTGATTATCATAAGAAACCAAGAGTGGTTTATCGTTGGCAATGATCTCAGCGAACAGGCTCAATCCAAACAAGATGGTAAATATCCAAAGGGAGATAAAACCACGCTTGTTTGCTTTAAAACGTAACCAACGAGCTTCAGCTAAAGGGTTGTTAAACATTTATTATCAATACCTTGTTATTCGTTCGCCATTAACGCGCTTCAAAATCAATTCGAGGATCAACCCAGGTATACGTCAGGTCGGAGATAATGCTCAGCACCAAGCCAAGCAAGGTCATGATATAGAGAGAACTAAACACCACTGGGTAATCTCGCTGAATAGTCGACTCAAAGCCAAGCAGGCCGATGCCTTCGAGTGAAAACATCACTTCAATCAACATAGAACCCGTGAAGAAAATACTAATAAATGCACTCGGGAAACCGGCAATAATGATCAGCATGGCGTTACGGAAAACGTGCTTGTAGAGAATACTGCTCTCGTCCAAGCCTTTCGCTCTCGCGGTGACCACATATTGCTTATTGATTTCATCAAGGAAGGAGTTTTTGGTCAACATACTGAGTGTGGCGAAACCGCCGATGACCATAGCGAAAATAGGCAAAGCTAAGTGCCAGAAGTAGTCACCAATTTGCTGATACCAGTTAAGTTGGTCGAAGTTACTCGACACGAGCCCACGCAATGGGAACCAACTGAAGTAGTTACCACTCGCGAACAAAATAATCAGGATAATCGCAAACAAGAAGCCCGGTACGGCATAGCCAACAATCACCACCGCACTCGACCAAATATCAAACCGAGATCCGTGATGTATCGCCTTCATAATGCCTAAAGGTATCGAAATCACGTAGATGATTAAGGTACTCCATAACCCTAAGGAGATGGAAACAGGCAGTCGCTCGATGATGAGATCAATAACGTTGCCGCCTTTAAACAGACTTTCACCGAAGTTAAAGGTCGCGTAGTTTTTCAACATATCGAAGTAACGAACATGAATTGGCTTATCAAAACCAAACTGCTTTTTGATCTCTTCAACCACTTC
>NZ_JBFRVX010000944.1:3991-4546 GCF_041475345.1 Vibrio sp. 10N.222.48.A3
ATCTCTTCAACCACTTCAGGATCAAGCCCGCGTGAGCCTTTATAGCCACTGGCAGACGCTTGGTCACTTTCGCTTAAATCAACTTCTTGTCCACCACCAGAAAAGCGCTCCATAATTCCAGAGTTATGCCCTTCTAATTGGGCAACAGCTTGCTCCACCGGGCCACCAGGGGCGATCTGAATGATGAAAAAGTTGATGGTGATGATCGCCCACAACGTGGGGATCACCAACAATAAACGTCGAAATATATACGCGGCCATGCTAACTAACTCCTAGCGACGTTTTTCAGGAAGCAATGCCGCCTTCTCTTCTGAAATCCACCATGTATCGATACCTAAATCGTATTTAGGCAATACATCTGGACGCTCAAACTTGTCCCACATTGCTACGCGATATTCACCAACGTGCCATTGCGGGATGTTGTAGAAATTCCACTGCAATACTCGGTCCAGTGAACGACCGAGAGTAAGAAGCTTTTCAGGATGTTGTTGGTTACGCGCAATTTCTTCTGTTAACGCGTCAACCACTGGATCGATAACACCTGCAGTATTGTAA
>NZ_JBFRVX010000945.1:0-3174 GCF_041475345.1 Vibrio sp. 10N.222.48.A3
ATTTTGCATATCTATCAATCACCTTACCGCCAACAACTTGGAACTCAACTTCGCCATTGTCATAAGACTCAAAGAAATAGCTATTTCTAAACATCTTGCTGAAATTGACGTTATCAACAAAGCGCCCATTGTCGGATGTGAAGCTTTTCAGTTGCTGCTTGTGTTGAATGCTACCTGTTGTAATGTTGGTCACTAAACCAACCACTGTGTTTTTCGCAGCGTCGCTTTGCCAAGCCGTATAGTTACTTATATCTTGTTGAGGTGTGTTTGTCGTAGCATCGGCATCTACACTGTACTTGTAGCTAAGCTCGGTAATGTCTTGGCCTACTTTATTGACCTTGGCATATGACTTGTAACGACGCGCTTCACAATCTTGAAAATTTGCATCGTAGTAGAAATAACTGATCCAATCTTTAGCTTCGATAGCTTCGGTGGTGTGGGCAGAGTAATCGACAATTCCGTTTGCGCCATAAACACCATAAAAACCTTTGAGATCTTTTTGCTGCTTAGATGAAAGCTCTTCATTAAATTCATCGTCCCAACCAATACTATAAATATTAAATAGGTTTAGAGACTTGATACACTCTTTGATATCAGTACTACCTATAGCATTAGCTGTATACATGACGGGACTACTATAAGAGTTTTTTGCAACGTCATCTTTTGGATCTGCAACACTTCCTGATGCCGGGGTTATGGACATTTGAGGAACTACGGTTTTAGTCTTTTTAGGTGGTGGCGCAGCGCTATCGCTACCACCACCGCATGCAGAAAGTGTTACAGCTAATACTGATATCGTTGGGATAATAAATTTCAAATTTTTCCTCGGCATTTTGAGCAAGTGATTATATAAATGATCACTCAAATACGATCAAAAAACTAAATGCTTATATAACCAAATTCAAACCATTGACGAAACAGACGTGTACGTCCGCTATCAACACCGAATTTAATCTTTTAATAACAAAAACTTAAATATAAAAAGGGAAACATCAATTATTAATACATCGGATGAAAGAAACCAATCACAACAAACGGTTCTTATACTGTTCTGGCGTCTGGTTCGCGTAACGTTTGAACATTGTGATAAATGGGCTGGCTTGGTTATAGCCCAATGTAAGAGCCACCTCTTTGACCGATTGGCCGTTTCTTAACAAGTCCATCGAGTACAGATAGCGCACTCGCAGTCGCCACTCGGTAAAGCTCATTCCAAGCTCCGTCTGGCAGTGGCGAGAAAGGGTTCTTTCCGTAGTGTGGACACGTTCAGCCCAATCTTTCAGCGTCACTTCATCGGTTGGGTTCTCTTCAACAGAAGCTAATATAGGCGCTAGATACTTATTGTCAGTTGAAGGCAAGAAGTGGTGTTCAACCTCACGCTGCGCAAGTTGGTCAAGCAGTACCTGAACGAGCCTTTGATCTTGCTCTGTTTCCGCAACATTGATTCCACGCTCGCGAAAGTCATCGATAATAGAAGACACAATCGGCGTGATCTTTATAAGGCTGGTTTTATCTGGCAGATGTTGCGTGAGTTCTGGGGCAATATTTAGCGAGCAGTAGTCCAAAGGCTTACGGTTATAACTGCAATGCATCACCCCGGCTGGTACCCAAATCGCTAAATGTGGCGGCGCTAGAAATCGGGTGCTTTCCGCTTCCATCTCTAATATACCGCCACTGATCAATTGAACCTGTCCCCATGAGTGGCTATGAACTCGGGTTTCAGTGTTCGAAAGAAACGCTTCAAAATTCATAAATACGTTGGATGGTGCCTTATCAATTGATAAGGATGGGTGAAGGTTTCTGGAGTGTTTTTTCAAACTTGTCTTCCTATCGCGCCTGATGTCTTTCTAAAGATACTTGTAAGTATAACGACCTGTCAAACTAGCCACATCAACTCATTTGCGACGGAACTCACATGCATTATCTCTTACCATTTTTTACAGTCTGTATCTGGGGCGCCAATGCAATCGTCAACAAGCTTGCTGCAAGCACTATAGAACCTAGTGCGATGAGTTTTTACCGTTGGTTTTTTGCGATGTTAATTCTCACGCCTTTCTGTATTCGCCCAGTAATGAAACAGTGGGCTGTCATTAAACCAAACCTATCAAAATTAGCGTTCCTCGGCTTTTTGGGCATGGTGTTGAACCAATCTCTAGGTTATTACGCGGGCTTAACCACAACCGCTTCTAACATGGCACTGATCACTTCTTTGGTTCCATTGATCAGTGTGTTTTTAAGCGTCCCTCTGTTGCACAAGTCGATTTCTAGTTTGAGTATTGTTGGCGGTGTGTTGTCACTGTCAGGCTTAGCTCTGATGTTAGGTAAAGGCGACCCGTTATTCTTCATGCATCAAGAATTGACTCAAGGCGATGGCTATATGTTAATTGCGGCCTTTGTTTATGCTTCTTACTGTGTGTTATTGAAACGCTGGAAAATGCCAATCAGTAGCTGGGTGGTGATTTACATTCAGGGTCTATTTGCTGTCGCGATGCTTACGCCACTTTGGCTTACCAGCGAACAGCTTTTACCACCGCAACAAGCGATACCATTGATAGCTTACGCCGCGGTGGCCGCTTCAATTTTAGCGCCTTGGATGTGGGTGAAAGCGATTGATACCATTGGCGCGGATTCAAGCGCGATGTTTATGAATTTGATGCCAGTTATCGCGATCGTATTGGCTTCCACCTGGCTGGGTGAAAAGATTAACCAGTTCCACATTATTGGTGGTGCAATGGTGATTTCAGGCGTCATCCTCACGCAAATCAAAAGAAAACCAAGGCTTGAGGCTCCCCAACCTCAGCAAAACTAACCCCACTTAACCTGCGACAATGCCCCATTCCATTTTCCACTCAGTACCTGCCTCGTTAGCAGGTACTGTTGTTTATTGTCGATTTCTCGATTCATGCTCTCTGATTTTATTTTTCGTTCATGAAGCTTTTAAGTACGCTTAATAATGGTGTTACTATTGCAATATCTCAGCAACTTCCATTTAATGCACTAAGTACGGTTTAAGTGTTCAAAGCGTTAGAATAACTCTCCAGAAAGCAGGTAACTGTTGATCTAATCGCTCTCCTATGGTCACACGACTCATGTGACCATAGGAGAGCGATCAGATCAACAGTTACCTGCTTTCTGGAGAGTTATTCTAACGCTTTGAACACTTAAACCGTACTTAGT
>NZ_JBFRVX010000946.1:0-332 GCF_041475345.1 Vibrio sp. 10N.222.48.A3
CTGTACTACCATAAGTCAAATTATCTAAAACTCTATTTAACCGCCCTTTTAAGCTAAATAGATTCCCAACCAACTTATCTTTCTCATATTTTATGGTTAAATTTTCTTCATTAACTAACTGGTTGGCGTTTATTGCATGAATTTCAATGCTATTTTTTATCTTGGATATTCCACTTCCAACTTCTTCAAGCCTCTTCTCACATATTTTTCTTTCTACCTTCTACTTTCGTTAAAGGCTTTATATAACCTTCATTAAAGGCTCCCTTAAGGATGCTTTTTTTACTTTGTGTTGCCTTCTTCTCAAGCTCTAGTTCTTTTAAGTCCCCATGTAA
>NZ_JBFRVX010000947.1:0-668 GCF_041475345.1 Vibrio sp. 10N.222.48.A3
AAAAAAGTCCAATGTTCATCAGCAAATGTTGTGTTGGATTAAAGAGTACGGTGCTCATTTTCGTTTAAAACTAGGCATGAAAGATGTACTTGTATTGTCTGATGCAGCTCAAATCAAGTCCGTGCTAAAGTCTCGACCTGAGGAGTTTCGCCGCCTAAAGAATATCGAGAGTGTCTTTGATGAAGTCGGTCTTAATGGCGTATTCTCTGCTGAAGAAGAACGTTGGAAGCATCAACGAAAATTAACAGAACCTATGTTTCAGCCGAGTCACCTTAAACATTTTCATCCTCAGTTAAGCGTGATTACAGAGCGCCTAGGAAAGCACTTTGAAATGCTAGCGGAATCAGGAGAAGTGGTCGAACTCGTAACAGAATTTAAAAAATACACGGTTGATGTAACATCTCTGCTAGCGTTCGGGGAAGACTTTAACTCTATAGAACAAACAACTGTGCCACTAAGTAAAAGCTTACAAAACGTATTTCCGGTAATAAATCAACGCTGTAGTTCTCCAATTCCATTGTGGCGTTTTTTCAAAACGAAAAAAGACAAGCTGTTTGATACCAGTTTGGAGGACATTGGGCATTTCGTTTATGGGTGTATTGAAAAACAACGCGCTCGTCTGGTTCACGAACCAGTCCTTAAAGATTCACCAGAGAACATGCTGCAAA
>NZ_JBFRVX010000948.1:0-3045 GCF_041475345.1 Vibrio sp. 10N.222.48.A3
GCCAAGGTCTTCCTGTGATTCAAGAGCTGAAAAAATAAGAACTGATTTCTTGTTTTGATTGCTAATTAAAGGGGACATGGATTGTTCCCTTTTCGATGATGATAGCCTTGAAGCTTTGGTATCATTTATTTTGATTTTGTAACTCACTGCGCTCGGACAGGACAAAATCAAAATAAATCACACCAAAATTGTTAATTTACCTTTCCATCTATAGATGCTGCTTGAGTGTTTACAAAAATGACGTTTAAGAAAGAAGAACTAAAAACCCCATATTTCATGATCAACGAAGACAAGTTGATTGCGAATCTAGAGAAAGCCAAGCAACTGAAAGAGATTTCAGGTGTGAAATTGGTATTGGCACTGAAGTGTTTTTCGACATGGGGTGTGTTTGACATCATCAAACCTTACCTCGATGGCACGACAAGCTCTGGCCCATACGAAGTCAAGCTTGGCCACGAAACCTTTGGTGGTGAAACGCACGCTTACAGTGTGGGTTACAGCGAAGATGACGTGAGAGAAGTTGCGGATATCTGCGACAAGATGATCTTCAACTCTCAAAGCCAACTTGCCGTTTACCGTCATATTGTTGAAGGTAAGGCTTCATTGGGTTTACGATTAAATCCGGGTGTGAGCTACGCAGGGCAAGACTTGGCAAACCCAGCGCGTCAATTCTCACGTTTGGGTGTGCAAGCTGATCACATCAAACCGGGGATCTTCGATGAGATCAATGGTGTGATGTTCCACATGAACTGCGAGAACAAAGACGTCGATGCATTTATCGGTTTGCTTGATTCAATCTCAGAGCAGTTTGGTGAGCACCTAGATAAGTTGGACTGGGTGAGCATGGGCGGTGGTGTGTTCTTCACATGGCCGGGTTATGACATCGAGAAACTGGGTCTTGCGCTAAAAGCCTTCTCTGAAAAGCACGGCGTGCAGATGTACCTAGAGCCGGGTGAAGCCATCATCACTAAAACAACCGACCTAGTTGTGACAGTTGTTGATATTGTTGAGAACGTGAAGAAAACGGCAATTGTCGATTCAGCAACCGAAGCTCACCGCCTTGATACGCTTATCTACAATGAGCCAGCATCGGTATTAGAAGCCTCTGAAAATGGTAGCCATGACTATGTGATTGGTTCATGCTCATGTCTTGCTGGCGATCAGTTCTGCGAAGCTAGCTTTGACGAGCCACTTAAGATTGGTCAAAAGCTGCACCTGCTAGACAGTGCAGGTTACACCATGGTGAAACTGAACTGGTTCAATGGCCTAAAAATGCCATCGATCTATTGCGATCGCAGCAATGGCGAAGTTCAGAAGCTAAATGAATTTGGCTATGAAGACTTCAAACGATCATTATCACAATGGTCGGTTAAGTAACTAAGTCATAGTTTTAGAACAATAAAAAGAGCAGCCGGTGAGCTGCTCTTTTTTTTATAGATAACTGTTACCAGAGAAAAGAGTAAGGATAGAAGTGAAATGCTATCCGTTAGCTCTCAATCATCACTCGAGTATCTTCACTGAGCGTTTCTAATTCATTCACGACATCATCAATCAAGACTTCAATTGGCAACTTCACAGCGATCTTGGAAGTAAATAGACTTGAGCTAACACCACCGCCACCCGCGATAAAGACTCGGTGACAATCCATATCTAGAATGCTAATTCCTTGTCTGTCTAGTACATGTGTCACTTCGTTGACGATGCCAGCTCGGTCGTTAGAGTCGAGTCGTAAGTGATGTATTGTGTCTTGTGCGTTGTGAGTGTGGTCTGAATCAACAAACTGCACGATCAAGTCAGCATTGGCACTGAAAGCATCCTTAACAATTGATTCGTTGATGGCGGGAAGTTGAATCTTTAATACACCTGCAACTTGATCTTCAATAAAGTTAACTTTACTGATGAGCCATTTTCCGTCGTTTTCGTGAGTAACCGCAGCAAGTTGCTTGATTGTTGCTGGTGATGCTTGTCCGATAAAGTTTACGATAAATGTACTGTTCATATCAGCCCCCAAAGTCTCAATTGTTCGTTGCTAATTAAATGTTTGATATCACGCGATAAAGTTCTTTAATTTCAGTGTAGAAGGTTACATCGAACAATGTTTGACCTGTGTCAATTTTTGAAACTAAGCTGTGATGCAAAAAAAGAGAATGAAGAGTAGGGCACAAAAAAAGCGGCTAGAGAGCCGCTTTTAGAAGAGTTGTCGCATTTATTTGAAATGCAGTAACATAGAGTTCAGAGACTGGAAGTCGATTTAAAACGTTACTTTAAAGTTCATACCAACAAACTGAGAGTCGTATGTTGCCCCTGCATCGTAGGCGAATCGTGCTGCGTCTTTGTTATCCCACCAAGGGTTAGTATTCAGATTAACTTCTGCGTCACCACCCCATGCATCACTTACCCAGTAGTGGATATGGCCAACAGGGTTGAGGAAGAATAATGAAACATCACCCATGGTTTGAGAGCCCATCACTTCGCCACCTGAAGCAACAATGTCTTGCTCTGCTTCTAGCATCATTTCACCGACAACAGCCCCAAAGAATGGTGTAATAAAGATATCTTGCCATGAAGGTACTTCAGCAAACGCTTCTACGCCGTATTCCCAGAAAAATGTCGACATTGTCCAAGAGTATAAGAAAGACTCAAACTCGTCATAACCAGCATGTCGAGCTGCGGTGTAGTAAACACCGCCGAAATACGGATGCATTACGTAGTTTAGGAAGTGCTCATCACGGTCCCATACAGGGCCTTCAGAAACGTTATCTTTCCATTTTTTACCTAGTGCACTGATATCACGCTGGTCATCATCCCACTTAGTGATGCTTTCCGGTAAAAGCGTCATGAGGCCAACGGTTGCGACACTTAAACCAAGAATGGTATAAGTTTGGCCCATGAGGTAATCCCAATCTTTGCCATCGCTAACGGTAAGGTAGAGTGGTTGTTTTTCGATCGTTAAATCATATTGGTCGCTTGTTTCGCTTAGCGCATAATTGTTACTAGGCTTATAGGTGTACAAGCTTTCATTAACACAGTAATCTTGAGCGCATT
>NZ_JBFRVX010000949.1:0-1301 GCF_041475345.1 Vibrio sp. 10N.222.48.A3
ATAAGCAAATAAGCAAATGAAAGACACTAAGTAAATCAAAGGCAAGTAAAAGTATGGAAACGAAATGACGACGAATCAAATTGAATTCAATATAGCGCCAGTCGCGGAATGCAGCGTTTTGGTGACCTTGACGCTATCGCCTTCAAATAATCAATCTAGCGCCGAATATGCGCAGTACATGGCTCATTTTTCCGATGCTATTCGTCAACACTTAGCATCTGTATTGATGAATGTGACACCGGCTTACCAAACAATATTGGTCGATTACTTACCTTATAGAATTTCAGAACATCAGCTCATGGAACAACTCAACTCTTTGTTGAGTCATGCTATTTCGTCCTTCTCTAGTGTTAGTAAAACGCGTAACACTATCGAGCTTCCCGCTTATTACTCACCAGAAACAGCACTCGACTTAGACCGATATCAAGCCAAAGGCATGTCGCTAGATGAGATCATTCAACATCACACCTCACAGACTTACAGCGTCAGTGCCATTGGGTTTACGCCTGGCTTTGCGTTTATGTCTGATGTAGTCAACGAGCTTGCTTTGCCTCGTCATTCAACCCCACGCTTAAGTGTGCCGAAAGGCAGTATCGCCATCGCGGATACGAAAACGGCGGTGTATCCTTCGGACTCACCGGGCGGTTGGAATATTATTGGCAATTGCCCACTCGCACTGTTTGATCACAGCCAATTAAAGAACGCTGATACCACGCAAACGCCGCTGTCTCTGCTTAATGTCGGTGATACGGTCCGTTTCATCGCGATTTCAAAACAAGAATTTGTTGAGCTTAAGTTTATGGATATTAGTGGAGGTGTCGCTAATGGCTAAGACAAACGCTAAACCAACACTGACAGTACTTAAGCCGGGGCCAATGAGTTTGATTCAAGACTTCGGACGATTTGGTGTTGCTCATCTCGGGTTGACACAAGGCGGCCCTGTTGATGATTACTCGTATAGCTGGGCCAATCACCTGCTCGGAAACCCAGTCAACCGAGCAGCGTTGGAAATCACGCTTGGGCAATGTGCGTTACGTATCGATTTTGATTGCGAAATGGCGTTGTGTGGTGGCGATTTACAAGCGAAGCTCGATGGCAAACCACAGTCTAACTGGCGTACTTTTCAAGCTTTTGCAGGGCAAGTTCTCTCATTTGGTTTACCTAAAAATGGTCTAAGGGCGTATTTAGCCGTTAAGGGGGGCTTCGATGTTCCATCAACTCTTGATAGCTGTTCAACAGTGACTCGTGAAAAAATTGGTGGATTAACGCAAGATGGAGAGCCATGCCAGCAAGGGCAACAC
>NZ_JBFRVX010000949.1:2094-5230 GCF_041475345.1 Vibrio sp. 10N.222.48.A3
CCTAATTACAACCTACCCGTGAACCTGCGAGTGATTGAAGGCTATCAAAGCGAGTTGTTCACTGGTTCAGCAAAAGAGACTTTGTATAACGCACAGTATCACGTTGACCAAAATTCAAATCGCATGGGCTATCGACTCAGTGGTCAATCGGTTGATTCACCTGATATTTCGCTATTGTCTGAAGGTATTGCCTTAGGTGCGATTCAAATCCCCCAAGATGGGCAACCTATTGTGTTGCTTAATGACAGACAGACTATTGGTGGCTATCCGAAGATTGGATGTGTTGCCAGAATCGATTTGCCGCGCTTAGCACAAGCCAAACCTGGACATAAAGTCTCGTTTAGTAAAGGCGATCGCTTAGGATTACAAGATGTTTGGTGCCAATGGGCTCAGTTTTTCGGCTATTAGTTTTTGCTCTGTAGCTAAAAGTAATTGCCTAGAGATATAGTTCGGTTGGTTTTCGGTATATTAGCTGGCGTTTGAATGAAGGTTCGGCTTACCTGTCAAAGTAAGCCGAATTGAAGATGTTTAGCGTAGTAGATTATGACTGAGTATTAAGCGTGATCTTGGCCTGATACCTTTGCAAGGGCTTCTGGGTATCCGCGTTCTTGTGTCAAATCTATCGCTTTATTCTCAATATTCTTTAGATTAAGTGACATTGTCACTGAGTGTGTATTTTCAATCGATACTGACTCTGCGACATCAAACCAATGCTCAGCGACCTTTTGCGCTGCCTCTAAGGTTGAAGATGCTTTGACTACTTCAAGTCGAGCATAGCGATCACCACAGAATGACACGTCTGAAGCTCTTAAGCTCGGATCGGTTCCCGGAATCTGCTGTGCACCGAACAAAGGCTTACCACCTACCAGTGCAGAGCTAAAACTTGGGATGAACTGAGACATATGCGTTATCGCAGCGCGAGTTCTTAATTCGAGCTGCTCTTCACTCCAACCTGATACGATTTTCTTAAGAAGCTTAGAAGGCAACTGAGGCTGTGATGAATCTGTTGATGATGAAACAAGCCCACCCTCAAATAGAGTAATCCCTTCTGTCATACCGTGAAGTTGGAATACACCATCAGCGTACGGTGTTAACTGAGCCATGCCTTGCGGTGTGCCTCTCGGGCCATGGAAGATAACCTCTGGCCACTCTTCCTTACATTCTTGCGAATACGGCCACTGCGTAACGTATGCGGCTTTGAACTCAACAAGCCTTTGTTGCTTAGAACCGACAAAGTCATCCACGATGCCCGTTTCAAAGCCACTTGCATTAATCAAGTAGTCGGTCGTTAGGTGACAGCTTTGGTTCTCAGCGTCTGTATAAGTCAAAGACCAACCTTGCTCTAACGATTCAACAGATTGTAATCGGCTGTTGGTTAACACGGTACAATTAGATTGTTGCCCCAAAGAGAGTTGAGCGGTTGCAGATAAGCGGAATACGCTCCAGCCATACTCTTGAACCATAGCAACAGGATACTTAAGGGTTTCTAGATCCGTATGTTTAGCGAAAGGAATACACCATTCATCAAGCGATGTTGGTTTCAGAGGCTGTGTTTGAGCAGCAAGTGCTAGTAACTCTTCTTTACTATACAGCTTGTAATACTCTTCCGGTTTACCAAGCACTTGGTTGCTTTTATCTTGATTAACAAGCTCAGCATAAGCGTTCTTGATTATCTTTAGGCGCGGAAGAAGATCCAACGGCTCTCCACCATCACTGTGTGGAACAGCGATAATTGTCGGACGAATATTGATAGTATGGGGAAACAAGCGGACGGTATCAATTGACTGAGTGAGCAACTGAAGACACTGCTCTACAGAAATATCTCGATACAAATTGCCACCAGCATGCAGATGGCAAATTGGTGGACCATTAACCAAACTCGGTCCTTTTTCCAAAATAGTGACCTTATAACCCAACTCACTAAAATGAATTGCGCTCGTCGTTCCGGCAATACCACCACCAACAATGGCAATAGAAGGCTGATTTGTATCCGTTTTGTTGTGGTTCATCGTGTTCTGTAGAATATGATTAACTGCCGCTATTCTACTTTTGTTCTGCTACGAATTAAAACACATTTTTATCAAGGTCTTAGATAGGCAGTATTTAATATCTATGTAAAAAACCTAAATAATCTCTTGACTCAATAACTCCAGATTGAGTTTTAAAGGTTATTATAACCGTCACATTTGTCCTAAGTGACGCCACATAAAGGCTGCCTCAGTACTCTTAAAACATAGATGTTAACTTATCCCTAAAGTTATCCACCGTTTTTGTGGATAACTGTTGATAACGTTCTTGCTAAGTTGCGCAAACCCTTTGTTTACAGGGACTAACCGCTGTTCATTAAATCGGCATTATTGCGCAATTAGTTTTAAAAAATACTAAAAAATTGGGAAATTAAGGTGCGATGTTCGTAACTTGTGCTACGCATTGGTCAAATAAAAAGCGGTCTAAAGAGACGTCTTATAAATAGTGAACGACTAAGTATAAGTAATTTCACTTTTAGACCGTTTTAAGCATTTGGTTAGATCTTGCTAGCGACTAACCAAAATCCTTGTTTACTGGTGCCAACAAACGTTTGATTAAGCTATTCACTACCGCGGCCAATGTGATAAACGTCAGCACGGGTAGCGCTATCCACAGTATTGGGTGGAGTGAAGGTTCTAACTCAAAGCCAAAGTTCATTACCCCTGCAACACTGAGTTCAGAACCTAGCGCAGCAATTGAGCCAGCTACTAACGCCATCACCCCGTATTCACACCAAATAGTGTTGAGAATACGCTTCTTACTCGCGCCTAAGGTTCGGTACAAGCGTATCTCTTGTTGTCTTTGAGATAAGCTCAGTCGCAACAGAGTGAAGATAAGCAATAGCCCCGCCACTACACCTAACGCGGCAAGTACGGTTATCGACCAAACAATCTGTTTGAGCAACTCTTGGATCTTGCTACCCATTTTACGAATGTCCATCAAACTCACGGTCGGGTGATTTCGAGATAATTCGTTGAGCATTTGGTTGTGTTGCTCTTCTAATCTGAAGCTCACCAACCAAGTAGAAGGAATAGCGCTCAAAACATCGGGAGTAAAAATGAAATAGAAGTTTGGCTTCATTTCACGCCATTCTACTTTTCGGATGCTG
>NZ_JBFRVX010000950.1:0-3378 GCF_041475345.1 Vibrio sp. 10N.222.48.A3
AAAGGTGTAATCATTCTGAGTGATTAGCATCCATACGTCAGATACCGGGTTAGCCGATTTTTTTGCGGCTTCCTGAACTGAGAGTTGTTCCTTTTCAGCCAACGCAGAACCAGAGTAAGCGATAGCCGCACCGCTTAAGAGTAGGGAAATTATTTTAGTGTTTTTCATATTGATACCGAGGGTCATTATTTTGGTGCCATTGTAGTATTCACAAAAGGAATGTATACGTACCGAACGGAAACTCAGTGTCATGTAATTTGAGACAATGTTGTGATTTTAAAGCGCGCTGCATGAGGTGCGCCCCATTATTACAGGGTTTTCGGAGAGGGGATGGCTTTATTGTCTCAATATATGAAGGTTTATTGAGGATTGATGAGTGTGAGTAAAGTCTGGTTAATATGCTTTTTATTAGTAAAATAATCGATGCGTTATACCTTTAACAAATGTTTTTATTGACGATGTTTAATCGTTTTTACGATAGCATGGTATTTATGGTCGCCTAACGAGTAATAATATATGAGCAACGAAATCCCCAATTTCAACCTACTTGCTGTGTTTTCTGCGGTGATGGAGCAGGGCAGTTTGAGTAAAGCCGCGGATCAACTCAGCACTAATCAATCGACCATTAGTACCGCATTGGCACGACTGAAAAAAGAGATAGGCCAAGAGCTTTTTGTTCGTAAAGGACGAGGTGTTACGCCTACTTCTTATGCTCAAAGTTTGTATGAACAAATCAAAACGCCGATTCATGAATTGAATGATGTATTTCAGTCGATGGCTAATTTTGATGAACAATCCTCTGAACGTAAGTTTGTGATTTCTTCACCTGAGCACTTACAGTGGATTTTACTCAATAGTTTTGCTGCGCTTCCTAATCAAAACCTATCGCTAGAAGTCTTTGACCAACCAGACAGTGATGAGCGTATTTACGAAGACCTTTTGACTCAAGAGTTCGATGCAATGATCGATATTGTGGTACCTGAACACCCAAGCATCGTTAGTGAAACTCTATATGAAGGCGAGTTTGTGATCGTGTGTAGAGAGGATCACCCGAGAATCCAAGGTGAAATCAGCGAAGCGCAATTCATGAATGAAAAGCATGCCGTATTAGATAGAACACGGCGTAAAGTTCGCAGTTTAAATCACTACACATCATTGGATTTATCTAAGCGTAAAATCGTGTTTCACGGGCGCTCACTGTTCAGTAATATCTTGCTATGTAGCCAATCGGATTACATCACCGTAGTGCCTTTATCTATGGCTGTGCAGTTTCAAGAAAGGCTAGGTTTACAGTTGTTTAAGCCACCTTTTGAATATCAGCCTATATCCCACTATTTGATTTGGTTAAAGAAGCAGAATAATGACCCTGCTCATAAATGGTTCCGAGAACAAGTCATCAGTACATCAGATGCGATGTCGAAGACGCTTAAAGATAGGCGTTTACGGTTTTAATTGAGAGTCTAACTCGAAGGGAAGCAGTGGCTTCCCTTTTTTGTGTCATTGAGTTCGTGCTAGTCATAATATTCATAACAAAAAATTATCACATTGAGAATTTTTGATAATTTCCTTAATTCCTCGCTGAATCGTATTATTTCACTCAGAGATTAGTGGATAACCTCCACTCAAAATCATAACGGCGCCATGCTTGTGGTGCCAATAAGGGTGAAATATGAAATTCCTACACACAATGATCCGAGTTGCTGATTTAGACAAGTCTATCGAGTTCTACACCAAAGTATTAGGCATGAAAGAGCTTGAACGCCACGAAAACAACGACTACCGCTACACATTGGTTTTCGTTGGATACGAGCAAGGCGGCACGACTATCGAGCTAACGTACAACTGGGACACTAATGAGTACGAGATGGGCAGCGCGTTTGGTCATTTGGCATTGGGTGTGGAAGATATTTACGCCGCATGCGACAAGATCAAATCACTGGGTGGCAACGTCACTCGTGAAGCGGGGCCAGTAAAAGGTGGCTCAACGCACATCGCATTTATCACAGACCCAGATGGCTACCAAATCGAACTGATTCAACTAGGTTAATCGAGGATATAACAATGACAAACGCACTATTTCAACCAATTCAACTTGGTAATATCGAACTTAAAAACCGTATTGTTATGCCACCGATGACGCGTTCTCGCGCAACGCAACCTGGCAATTCAGCAAACGATATGATGGCGGCTTACTACGCTCAACGCGCTTCTGCAGGTTTGATTATCGCTGAAGGCACACAAATTTCACCTATGGGTCAAGGTTACGCTTGGACTCCGGGTATCTACTCTGATGAGCAGATTGCGGGTTGGAAAAAAGTCACCGATGCAGTACATGAAAAAGAGGGCGTTATCTTCGCTCAACTTTGGCATGTAGGCCGTGTAACACACCCAGACAACATTGGTGGTGAACAACCAATTTCGTCTTCTGCACTTAAAGCAGAAAACGTAAAAGTATTCATCGATAATGGCACTGATGAGCCGGGTTTTGTGGATGTGGTTGAACCTCGTGAGATGACGAAAGAAGACATCAAAAACGTGGTTGGTCAATACCGCCAAGCGGCTTTGAACGCGATTGAAGCGGGCTTTGATGGTATCGAACTTCACGCCGCGAATGGTTACTTGATTAACCAATTCATCGACTCTGAAGCAAACAACCGCACTGACGAATACGGTGGCTCAATTGAAAACCGTTTACGTTTCCTAGGTGAAGTGGTTGAAGCTATGGTCGCAGCGATTGGTGCTGACCGTGTAGGTGTTCGTCTTGCTCCGTTCACATCGTTGAATGGTACGGTTGACGCTACGCCAGTAGAGACTTATACAGCGGCGGCGGTGCTACTTAACCTATACAACATTGTTTATCTGCACGTGGCAGAAGTCGATTGGGACGACGCACCTGAAACGCCAATAGCGTTTAAAGCAGCGGTTCGTAAAGCTTACAATGGCGTGTTGATTTACGCAGGTAAATACGACAGCGAGCGCGGCGAAAAAGCGGTTGCTGAAGGCGTAACTGATATGGTTGGTTTCGGTCGTCCATTCGTCGCAAACCCAGATCTACCCGCTCGTATTCAAAATGGTTACCCATTAGCAGCGCACGATCCAAACACATTGTTTGGTGGTGCTGAAAAAGGTTTAACGGATTACCCAAAATACGCAGGCTAAAAATAGCTGCCTGAAGCAGAGTATTGAGATAATATCTCGATCCTGTTGAATGTTTATAAAAAGCAACCTTGCAGAGTCGGGTTGCTTTTTTTGTTATTGGACCAAGTAAGATGATGAAAGCGATGCGCGGAGAGCTTTATCTCCTATTTGCTACCTTGTTAGCTGGGATTGGATGGATTGCATCTAAGCTGGTGGTGTTAGAAATGCCTGGTCCAGTGT
>NZ_JBFRVX010000951.1:0-5359 GCF_041475345.1 Vibrio sp. 10N.222.48.A3
TGTTAGCTAAGCGAAACCATAACTCCCGATAGTCGTCGTGAAAAATAAATACGTTGGGGTTAGCAGTAAAGAACTCAGAAACTGGAGTCGGTACTTCATCATTCGATTTGAATGTGACGAGGGTATAGCGGGAGGTGTCAACAAACTGATTTATGGCTTGATGAGCGGCTTCGAGGCCCTGATTATTCGCTATGTTTTCTAGGAGCTGTTGGTGGGCCGTTGCTTCGTAATCTTGCAATATATATTCATAGTCGGTATTGAGCTGATAGACACAAATTTCGTAGGCGAGAAGACCAACAATAAAGCAAGTTAACAGCCCTAGTAGGGACTCCAAATAGATACGTCGCATAATCGCTCTCTTTCATTGCGCCCGTACTGAGCGCGGTTAATGCCATGCGGTCGAAACAAATAAGTAACCTTTTCCGCGAATGGTTTGAATTTTCTCTGCTGGTGCTTTGTCGTCACCAAGTATTTTTCGCAAACGTACTACTTTGTTGTCAATCGTCCGGTCGATCCCGTCGTACTCGATCCCACGCAGCGTTTGAGTTAAGTAATCACGTGACAGCGGGGTATCAGGGTTGGATGCTAACAGCCAAAGTAGGTCAAATTCACTGTCTGTCAGTGATAAAACTACATCTGAAAGCTCGCACTTTTTATAGGTGTTTTTCAGCGTAAGTTGACCAAACTGAAGGCTACTTGAATCATCAACCAGAGGTGTATTGGTTTCTTGACGGCGTAATAGCGAGCGGACCCTTGCCAGTAGAACTCTTGGTTTGATTGGCTTGGTGACATAGTCATCAGCACCTGTCTCTAAACCTGCAACGTGATCAAAATCATCATCGCTGGCGGTGAGCATTAAAATTTTACCCTTAAAGAGCGTACGAGTCTGTCGGCAAATTGTCAGCCCATCGGTTACAGGAAGCATTAAATCCAACAACACGATATCAGGTTGATCGTCAAGGATGGTTTGCACAGCATCACTGCCATCGTCTAACGCGGTGACCTCAAAGTCTTGTGCTACAAAGTAATCCTTTAGCATTTGCTGAAGTTTTAAATCGTCTTCAACGATGATCATTTTAGGTTTTGTCATTCCGTTATCAGCCTTGTTGTGCGTTTAATTTATTGAAATTACGTGAGTGCGTTTAATTTTGGCAGCTCCTACTGTTGCATATTCATCACAAATGCGTCACGAAGAAATTCCTGATGTGAATGATTAAACACTTTCCATGCTAGTTCAATGCCGATTTGTAATTTTTGCTTGGGTTTTTCAGTAGGTTAGAGGTGGTGTTTTAGTCTGTTAGCGAAGAAGGCCGGAAATGAGAGCTCTAATGTCGAGTTTTTAGTTTAATAACAGAAGAGCCAGCCATGAAGCATCTTTTTAAAGAGGTTTCATGGCTGGTTGGAACTTAATTGGATTTTAACTCAAAAATTAAGGCCTACGGTTTGAACCTAAGCATGCGTATTTATGAGTTCCGAGTTATGATTTTTGGCAAACAGAACAAAATCGTCTAGTGGCATTGGTTTTGCGAAATAGAAGCCTTGTACTTCGTGACACCCTGCTCGGCCTAAAAATTCAAGTTGCTCTTTTTCTTCAATGCCTTCAGCAAGTACATTGAGTGAGAGTTCGGTTGCTAGCTTACAAATCATGCTCAAGATAGCTTGGTCATCGGTGTTGCTAAGTAAGTCCTTTACAAACTCTCGATCTATTTTCAGTCGATCTATAGGGAGTAGCTTCAAATAGCTAAGAGATGAATAACCAGTACCGAAATCATCTAACGCTATTTCAATGTTTAACTTCTTTAAGTCATTCAATACAGCCACGACCTTCGACACATCACCCAACATGGCACTTTCTGTTACTTCTAATTCCAGTAAACTCGGAGAAAGGCCAGTTTTTTCTAAGGTTAGTTGTGTCAGATCTAAAATGTTCTGTTCCGAAAACTGAATGCTCGAAATATTAACGGCAACCTTTACACCTGCAAGCGCTTTATGATTCTGCCACTGTTGGCAATCAGTGGTAGCTTGTTCGAAAATATGAGCCCCCATTGGAATGATTAAATGGGATTGCTCTGCCAGTTCTATAAAAAGGTCAGGCCTTACGAGGTCTCCATTTGGCTTTTTCCAACGCATGAGCGCTTCGGCACCAATGATACGATTGGTCTTTAAGCAAAATTGAGGTTGGTAATAAGGAATAAATTCTCTGTTTTCAATCGCATTGTTTATCTCTTTGATTAACGTTATACGTCGCAACGCAGCATTTGACAGTTCAGGTTGATGCTTAACCGTAATGTCATCGCCTTTTTCCTTGGATACATATAGAGCGATGTTCGCTTGAATGAGCATTTCAGAACTGCTTTGTGCGCCATTTGAACTGCAGGTTGCACCAAGGTTAGCCACTAGTTTTATCTTGTTCTCATCAATGATAATTTCATTTGAAACCACATCAATCAACATAGCAAAAAAAGCATCAGAACCTTGATCGCCATTGTGTTCTTTCGCAGGCACTGCGATACAGAACTTATTTTCATCCAATCGAGCTAGGTTAAAATCAACCATGGTTGCGCATGCGGATAAGCGGTTGGCTAGATGAAGCAAGATTGTGTCCCCAGCTTTATAGCCGAGTGTATTGTTGATATCTCTAAAACGCTTAATATCAATGATTAACACGGTGATGCGTTCATTTTTTTCTTTGTGTTTATTAAGCAACTCATCAAGCGAACGCAAAAACCCAAGACGGTTCGGCAACTTAGTGAGCGAATCATAGTAAGCCAGTGTTTCGATTTCTTTTGTTAATGCTCTGCGTTGCTGTTCTTTATCATAAAGGCTAGAAAAAGCACTTTGTAGTTCTGTTATCTCGTAATATTTTGCTGGTGGTAAAGACGCACTTTCTTCTTTGCCTTGTGCCAATAAACTAAGAGAGCGAGTGATGTTTTTTAACGGAGTCGATACTCGACGAGCGATGGCAAAGTTAATAAACATCACCGTCATAAAGCTGATTATGCTAATAGACATCAAAGATTGATTGATCATCTTTCCATATGTTAGCCATTCATCTACAACTGTATTTACCTCGAGAATCCCTCGTACATCGTTGAGTTCCCAATCGTGTTTAGGCGAGTCGGGGTGGCTATTGTGGCAGTTTACACAAGTTTGGTCATTGAGGCGGTCTGCCCGAGCGACGCGTACTCGGGTTCTGTCTTGCTCTTGTACAAACTCGACGTAGAACTCATCTGGTTTCTTGTTAATCGCTACCCACGCCCGTTGTTGAAATTCGTCAAAAAGCCTACCTTGACGGTTTTTAAAAGGATAAGGGCTGGTAAACGAGGTCGTGATGGTGAGATCTTTATCAGATTTATCAAGCATTTCGATTAAGAAGGTAGCAGGAACCGGAATAGTGTTCTCTAAGGATTGGTGCTGGGCTGTTGCCACGAGTTCTTGACTATCAACAACTTTCTGTATGACATTTGATGAGTAATAGTTACGAATACTATGAAATGTAGTCACGTAGTTCTTTGCATTTTCAACCGACACTTTTTGAACGAAATCTTCAAGGATAACGGTCGATATTAAAGAGAATAGTAAAATACAAGCAAGTGCTATTCCTATGATTGGATAAATAATGGTCCAAGATAGTGAACGCTTCATTGTCTACCTTTATTGATATTTTTAATTGCCTGACACTACTGAAGTGGCTTTCCATGTGGCTTGTTGATGATTTGTTAGCATTATATATAATTTTAGAGTGGCTGAATGTAAGCTCGTGTAACTGGTCTTATGAGTTGGTTTGCACTCTGAAGTGAGTGTTTTTAGCAAGGAAGGGGGGCGAGGATATAGATGAAATACATTCCATTACATAGTTACGACAGATAATTTAATTGTTAACCAATAGAATTTCTCCAATCAAAATTTTGGGGAATAATGGTATGAAGTACTATCGAAATACGTTGCTAGCGTTACCTTTGGCTCTCTTGGCTGGCTGTAATTCAAGTTCAAACACGGGACAATCAACCACCATTTCGCAAAAGGAACCGAAGGCTGACTACGTATTTTCTTCAGCTAAACTTGGTGAGTTGTATCAAGAGAGGCAAGAGCTCCAAGAAGAGGCTATGAAGCTCTCTTACGATGGTATTTTGTATGAAAAAATTCAGTTTGCTGAAGACATTAGTGATAAGCAAAAAGTGATTAGGCTTTTGGATGGCTTAGGTCAAAGTGTTGATCTGTACTTTCCTGAAGCTGGGTTTGATAGTTGTGGTATTTATACAGAGAGCAAGGGCTTGGATCTATTTGATTGTGATGCAGCACAACGCTTTACTTCTAGTGATACTACGTCAATAAAAGCAATGACGAAGGATAAAAAAGTCTCCGTTAATCTTGAATACCAAAACGAGTTGTCGCAATACGTGACGAGCCTAGGTTCGACGATTCTGAGTAAATCCAAAAATGGTAATAAAGTCACCATTACCACATCGTTTGCCTTCAACGCTTTTTACCGCGATGTGCTCAACGAGACTGGCGCTGTTGAACGGATTACTTCCACTCTAGGCGCATCAACCTATTCTCAGCTTTTTGATATCGTGAAGTTATACCGAGGCAGTGAGATGACGTTGAAGTTTACCAACCATATTGGCGGTAGTGCTGATGACGAAATCAACATGTACACCGGGCGTATGATCAATAACAACAAGATGACGACGGTTGTGACTCCAACGGGTTCGGTTTTTTCGGGTGGTACGGATCTATTTGCTGCTGGCAACCCACGCATATTGCAACGCGCTGATACTACCAAGGTCATTGAACTGAATAAACAGGTGGGTGTGCATAGTTGGGCTGAAGGGAATAAAACGGCCAAAGAATTCCCATACACCAATGAGAGTCATCGTCAGCAAGCGACCTATTTTAAAAAGGTGATGGGAGAAAAAGGGATAGACTTCTATATCTTCACTTTAGATTCTGCCCCGGCTTCCGGTGAACACTGGATGACCAAAGCAGACTCTGATAAGTACGGTTTTATTACTCGTATTGAGTAGTCAAAGAAAGTAACAATAACGACTCCGCAAAGGTTGGTGATGGCTCTGTCATTATCGGCCTTTTTTTTGTTCATGTCTTGATTCGTTACTTTGTTGAGTGCAGATTTCCTAATCTTAAATTTCAGTATTAAGACTCATTGATACTACCTTTTAACTTCCCCCCAAAAAGTGTCTACACGTATTCCTACTGATTTATTTTTTGCTCTTCCTAAGCAAAACTTTTGACCCGTAACCATCATACCTCAAATCTTTAATGATTTTATTTAGTGATCTAAATGATATTTAAAGCATTGTTTTAAAATAATTTATTTGATTTTGAATGGTGTGTTGTT
>NZ_JBFRVX010000952.1:0-3436 GCF_041475345.1 Vibrio sp. 10N.222.48.A3
CCCTACGACCTTCAACCTGCACTAAAGTCACGCCTAATTGGTCCTCCAATTTTCTCAGCGCATAAATCAGCGTGGTATGGCTCTTGTTCAATTGCAGTGCCGCTGCCTGAATACTGCCTGCGCGGTCAATCTCGTAAAGGGTTTGCCATTGGTCGAGGGTGGTTTTCAATCTCATCGGTCTAAAATCCTGACAGTTAGTAACTATATTATGAACTTTTTTGTCTGTTTTTTACAGGTAATATCTATTTCAACAGGCAATCAAGCCTCCTATGTTTTGCGAAATGACCATGAGTCTCAGCGCAATACCAAGTAACTGTTTGGAGAAATAACCATGAAATTATTACAAGTCGATTTTGAATTTAGCGGCCCATTTGGTGAAGAGATGTCAAACGCACTCGTTGACCTAGCAAAGTCTATTAACAACGAACCGGGTATGATCTGGAAAATCTGGACAGAAAACGAAGCTGAAAGACTGGGCGGTGGTGTCTATCTTTTTGAAGACCAACTCAGTGCAGAGGCTTACCTAGCGATGCATAGCGCTCGCTTAAAAGAGATGGGTGTTGAAGAAGTGCGTGGTGTGATTTTTGACGTCAATCAGCCATTAACTACCATTAATAAAGGCCCAATCAACGGTTAATCAAACTTGTTCATTCGCTGAATGACAACAAAGATACTGAATAGCTAAGTAATAAATAGAGAGATACGTAATGAACAACAAAACTTTTCTTAGCCTACACGGCATTATTTACGCAGGGTTTGCCATCGCACTGTTTTTTATCCCAACGGTAATGTGGCCCATGTACGGCGTAGAGATCAATGATAAGTACGCGTACTTTCTCTCTCAACACACCAGTATATTTTTGGGTGGTATCGCTGCAATAAGCTGGCTGCTTAGAGACATTGAACCTGGCTTGTCCGCTAAAAAGCTCATCCAAGGCTTGGTGGTTACAAATATGCTCGGCGCCATCATCACATTGTATGCGGCATTTACAGGAATATTTGTTGGCTTCGGCTGGAGTGATCCGGCGTTCTTCCTTTCACTATCGGTGCTCAGCGTGTTGCAGGTTCGTCGACAAGGCTAGTTCATACAAAACCAAACCAAACCAATAAAAAAGGAACAGATGCACTCATCATCTGTTCCTTTTTCTCAATCAACTGTCGTTAACCTAGCGCGCTCAGCTTATTTACCGTGCTCAACGTAAATCAATTCATCAGTATTGAAGCCACGCTCTTTAGACATCGCTTTGAACTTCTCCATCACTCCTGGTGCAACCTCTGGTGTTCTTGAAAGTAACCACAAGTAGTCGGTATCTGGGCCCGAAACAAACGCGTACTGGTAGTTCTCTTTGTCCAACTCAAACACCACATAAGCTCCGTAGAAGGGGCCAAAGAACGACACTTTTAGATAACCCTGATCGCTGCCTTCGACAAAGTACGCCTTACCTTCCGCTTCGTTCCATTCGCCATCTTCCGCCGAATAGCCGCGGTTAATCACCTTAACGCCACCATCATCACGCAAGCTATATTCGGCACTGATGTTATCTAAGCCACGCTCAAACGAGTGGTCTAAACGAGCCACTTCGTACCATTTGCCCAAGTATCTATCCAATTCAAACTGTTGAACGGGCTTTACTGTTTCAGGCATGCCCACGCAACCACCCAATAGAATCACACTAAGCAGCAATAATATTTTTTTCATCCTAACCTCGGCTTGTTTTTATTAGTAATGCGAGTAAGCCTTGTGAAAACATAAACTTACATCCTTGGTAATACGTTAAATCCATTTTTAAAGTTCACCTAACTGTAATTTATTCAGAATCTTATGTGAATTGTTTAGTCTGCGAATGAATCAATGGTGTTTCATTGATGTTCGATATTGAGTCGGAGTCACCGCAAAATATACGGCAAGTTAACTTAATCAGGAGAGCAACTATGGACACTTTATTATTAAAAATCCGCGATATGATTCTTACCTCTCGCTTTCTATACTTACTAAACAGTGGAACATGGAATAAATAACAATGAACAATAAGCTCACTTTGCCACGCACTGCATGGATTGCATTATTCGCTAGCCTAGTCTCTGTGCCATCGGCTTTTTCTCAAAGCCTAACCGCAGACCAGATCTTTACCAATGCCGACATATATGGGCATCGCGAGTCAGACTCGATCGTTACCCATAAAGGCAAGATCATCTTCATCGGTGACCACGCTCAGGCGCAATCTTTTCAAGGTCAGAGTACCGATGTCATCGACTTGGAGAATGCCTTTGTTTTGCCGGGGTTCATTGATAATCATAACCATGTGTTTGAAGCCGCCTCAGAGCTGGGTGGCAATTGCGAACTAGACTCTGAAGCCACATTAGAAGAGCAAATCCCTTACTTAGAAGCGTGTAAAATCAATGCCGAAACCAATGGTCGAGGCTGGCTGATGGGTTATGGCTTTTCTCTTGAGTCGACACTCGACAGCGACTCTGAATACACACCACTTGAGATCATCGACAGCATCTTCCCTGATCGTCCCGTGGTGCTTATGGAGCAAACCTCTCACTCGATGTGGGTCAACTCTAAAGCCCTGAAGATCGCTCGAATCAGCCAACAATCACCTGATCCACAAGGTGGCGCATATTTAAAAGACCAAGACAGCGGCAAGCTCAATGGCATCTTATTAGATAACGCTGGCGACCAAATTATGGAGATGGCGTGGAACAGCCAAAGCGAGCTCTTTGAACAAAGCTACCAAGGGTTAATGTTCGGTCTTGAAGAAGCCGCTGCGCACGGCATTACCACCATCGGTGACGGCCGGATGTATTGGAAACGAGGCTGGTATGACGTTTGGCTAGAAGCGGAGCAAAACCAAGATTTGACGGCTCGCGTGTCATTACGCCCTTGGGTTTACCCATCAATGGCGATACCCTCGCAATTAGAAGTCTTCGAGAAGATGTATTCAGATGATAAAAGCCGTCTGTTGCTCGTCGATCAGGTAAAAATGTACAGCGATGGCATCTTCATTAATGGTACAGCAAAAACACTCGCGCCCTATTTAGATACCTATCTGCCACAGTCTCCCAATGGCCTAAACTACATTCCACCAGCACAGATGAAAGAGTGGCTAACCGCGCTAGATAAAATCGGTTTTAGTGCGCACATTCATGCGATTGGTGATGGTGCCGTTCGTGAATCACTAGATGCGATTGAAAGCGTGCGTAAACAAGGCTCGAAAAAACCTTATACCTTAACCCACGTAGAGCTGATCAATGATGAAGACGTTCCCCGCTTTAAGCAACTCAATGTCTCGGCGGATTTCCAAGTCGGTTCCGATTATGTAGCCAAGCATCAACACCAATGGGCTGAAGCCTTCCTTGGTGCTCGCCGTGCCAAAGCCATGATGAACCTAGACGCGATACTTAAGACTGATGCCAATATCACCTTGAGCAG
>NZ_JBFRVX010000953.1:0-3785 GCF_041475345.1 Vibrio sp. 10N.222.48.A3
TTATTATACACATATTGGTCTTAAAACCTGTTGGCGGTTCTCCTAAAGATATTGCTTTGTTGATGGAATCCATGGCTAAAGGAAATCTTCGTCAAAATATAAAAAAAACAGGGAATGAAACAGGGATATATCGTTCACTCATTAATTTTTCTGAACAACTATCTAATTTGATTAAAAATTCACATGGAATTGCAGAGAATGTCTCATCTGCCTCACAACAACTCACTGTAGTTATGTCAGATACAATACAAAACGTTCAATATGAACTATCTCAAGTTGAACAGATATCTACTGCTATTAACGAGCTTTCGACATCCTCACTAGAAGTAAGTGATAAAGCAACAATGGCCGAAGAAGAAACACGAGCAAGCCAAAATAATGTTGAACATGGTATCAAAATATTGAATGAAAACCTAAACTTTACCAATGAAATTAATAACTCAGTTAGTAGTACAGCTCGAATTATTGAAGAGTTGAGTGAATTTGCGGAGGAGATCGGAACTGTTATAGAGGTTATAAACGCCATCTCAGAACAAACAAATTTACTAGCACTCAATGCTGCAATAGAAGCAGCCCGAGCCGGTGAAGCTGGACGAGGGTTTGCTGTAGTCGCTGATGAGGTAAGGAACTTAGCCTCAAAGACGCAAACCTCCACCATCAGCATTAAAGGTATCATCGAAAAATTGCAAATTCAATCTGAAAAAGCGAACCGGAATATGGGAGAGAACGTGTTATTAATCAAGAAATCCGTATTTCTAGCTGATCAGATAAAGTCTTCATTTGAAGAGATATCTACAACAATCGAGTCAATCTCTAATATAAATACACTCGTAGCCAATGCATCCCAACAGCAATACAACGTCACTGAAGAAATTTCAAAAAACGCAGTACGAGCTTTCGATTTGGTACAGCAGAACGTTTCATCAGTTAATCAAACACTACAGGCATCAAATGAGCTAGCGCTCTTAGCAGAATCTCAAAAAAACGAACTAACCATTTTTAAAGTATAAATATCTAGGCAGGTCTAACGAAGTCAAACACTAGTTAGCCTGCCCATAACTAAATCAATCCAAGACAATATTATTCTTTGATATTCATGTTTTCCATTGATATGGATAAGATCGCCAGCTCCCTCTCTTCCCTCTTCATAAGTAATATTTAAACATCGCCAATTTTTAGCCATCTTACTTAGCCAATTAAAAACCTAACTTCCAAAGATAGCTTTAAATATTTCATTTAAAAAAGTAACTATAGTTCACCGTTGAATGTTAATAGTTTAATATAACTAAAGCCTCAAGCTATTTAATCAGAAAATTTTTGAACCAGTCTTGGCTTCCCTGACAAATCTATAGCTACATAATTAAAATTAGCTTCACATACTTGGAATCTTAGATTAACCTTATCTTCTTGAATAGGTTTTACCCAAACTTCTAAATCAATCGACATTGATGTTCTACCAATTTTAACGCATTCACCATAACAACAAACGACATCACCAACCTTTACTGGTTTTTTAAAAGTGATACTTGATACTGAAACTGTTGCTATCCGTCCTCCAGATATTTCTTGAGCTAGGATTGCTCCAGCTAAATCAAGCTGTGACATTATCCACCCCCCAAAAATATCACCATTCGCATTAGTATCTGCAGGCATAGAAAGAGTACGTAAAAGAAGCTGTCCTTTTGGTTTTTGTTTAGTATTGATTGAAGTACGCAAGATATATTCCTATATTCTAAATATATTCTTATATTTAACCATATTTAAGTTTAAAATTCAGCTTTGAAAATGTTTTATTTTTCACAGATTTTGATACTGTTGTTATGCACTTCTTATTCCATTAACATCGATGCTGGATTGAGCCACATTCTAAGATTGATTTAGCTCATTAATCGGAAAGTCGGAACCTTTAAGCTCTATAGGAAAATTAGCTGACTAAGGTACATATGCATAAAAACATACTAACAACCTACCGGAGAATTCTAATTCCTCAAGCTCATTCACCACTAGTGAC
This sequence comes from Vibrio sp. 10N.222.48.A3, assembly GCF_041475345.1. Taxonomy (NCBI): domain Bacteria; kingdom Pseudomonadati; phylum Pseudomonadota; class Gammaproteobacteria; order Vibrionales; family Vibrionaceae; genus Vibrio; species Vibrio sp. 10N.222.48.A3. The sequence continues at coordinate 2,012 of NZ_JBFRVX010000953.1, forward strand.
CCCCTTAGATCGTAAAATTACTGTTTCAAATATTGCTCGAACGTGATAATCGGAGTGAACTTTCCACTGGGCTATTGCATCACTTTTTAACACTCCTATTGCGTCATATCTCGAATGCCCAGGCTCCCAGTTACTTGTATTTTTACGCTGTGAGGTTAACGGAATAATACCTTTTCGGGGCAGTACTTAATGGTACACCTTCGTATCACAAGCTCCGTTACCTGACATATCATTGCTCTTTCTTCGAGGTAGATTAAGTAATGTTGGCAGCACTACACTATTACTACATCGACGAGGTTTACCTCTACACAAAGATTTCATGCGTACCTACATCCACTGTGAGATAGAGCGTTCGCCAAGTTCTCCGTTTTCATGGCCGTACTTTCTGACTTTCTATTCGTCCTCGCCAAACACTTTAAAAACAGAGAATCAATGAAATCTTGTAGCGTTCGAAGCGGGAGATATGATGCTCTTTTTCATAGAAGAGCATTATCTGAGTCGTCAAACCCTCTACGTCGCTTTCCATGGCGTATCGCACATTTCCATACTTTAATCACGCATCATTAATACAGAGTAACATAACCACTCTTACATATTACGCGATGATATTACCACCAACTCGATCTATGCAACAACGTATGCCTTAACCACCTAACAATCAGACACTTTAAAAATGCTTTCCAGATGAAGTTAAATCAATCATTGTATGAGAATTAAAATAAAAAAGCCGGCTTCAAAAAGAAGACGGCTTAGATTAATGTTTGAAATTATAGTTTATTAGCTATGCAAAAGCGTTTTTCCCTCTAGAAACATCGGACCATGCCTTAGTGATAGCAACTCGAGACTTACTATCAAGGTTATCCATAAAGCCATTGTCGCCACCCTGAGGCGCAAAACCACTCATAGCTTGAACCAATGCGTCAATCGAGGTGGCAGATAACGCGGTATAATCTCGTTCACCTTTCGCATCCTTATCTCTCATATCAACAACAACTTGTGCACGATTACCATTGAAGTAATCAGCGAAAGTGACAGAACCAATATGTTCAAACTTCGCTTGGTTAGTATCGCTTTCAGGATCACGTAATATAGAAAGTTTTAAATCATAACCACTACGCTCAAACCACAGTTTATTCCAATCAATGCCATTGAACACAATCTTATCTTCACTACGGATGTCTTCAACAAGGTTGTCGATAACATCACCGCTCACGACAAAACTGTCGACACCAGTCCCACCTTTGAATGTATTTTGGTATCCACCAAGTACCATCAAATCATGTCCTTCACCGCCATTGAACTGACTGAACTTTGACATGGCCGCTGCAATCAAGTGATCGTCCCCTTCCTCGCCGTTCAACACTGCGTGATAACCCAACAGCTTGACCACATCGTTACCAGTGTCAGCATTGATACGATTATAGTTCCCAAAGACATTGGCAAAGTCGTTCCCCGAACCTAACTCTACTTGGTTGTTATTACCGATCGTAACTGAGTAATCTTGCTCATCACCTGTATCCACGCGGTTATAATTACCAGAAGTCACAACATAATCTCGCCCTGTTCCGGTATCAATTTGTCCACCTTCCCCAAAGACAAATGCTTGATCATTACCAGCACCAAGGAAAACATGGTTAATTCGTCCAGCGACCACAGCAGTATCATTACCTTCACCACCAAACATCATATTTTCACGCCCCATAAGAACGCCCATATCATTACCTTCACCGCCGGTAAAAATATTGGATGTACCAGTTGCGTAATACACATCGTC
>NZ_JBFRVX010000954.1:0-1096 GCF_041475345.1 Vibrio sp. 10N.222.48.A3
CTCATTTGAGCGGCGTTTTTTTATTCAGCGATGATACTGATGTTAGCCCATGTAGCCCTTTACACCATCTAGGAACATTTGCGTCGACAGCATAACCAACAACAGGCCCATCAAGCGTTCGATGGCTTTAAGGCCTCTCTCACCTAGTACTCGTAGGAAGAAGCCATTAAACATCAGAATAAAGAAGGTGGCGCCCCAAGCCAGCATCACTGCGCCTGAAAGCTCTAACATGTTGTCAGGGTGCTGTGTCGACAACAGAATCAATGCCGCAATCACTGAAGGGCCAGCAATCATAGGGATCGCCATCGGCACAATAAACGGTTCTTCACCCGCCGCGAGGCCAGTAATACTACCCGCACTTGGGAAAATCATCTTAATCGCGATGATAAACAGAATAATACCGCCAGAGATACTCAAGGTTTCAGGCTGCACATGCAGGAAGTTCATGATGCTTTGACCAGCAAACAAGAACAGCAGCAGGATAATCAGCGCAAACATGAGTTCACGAACAAGAACAATACGGCGACGCTTCGGATCAATATGCTTAAGGATAGAAAGCACGATTGGTAAGTTGCCAAGCGGATCCATAATAAGAAACAGCATGGTCGCTGCAGATAAAATTTCCATAAGTTTGTCTCGAAATCGTAAGTGCGCGGAGTATAGCAGCCTCAAGATTGATTTTCGAACACAGTAACAAACTTAGGAATTTACGTTATTGGAAGGGTATTTATGAGAGCCAAACGAGGGAGAAATGGTCGGAGTGGAGCCGAGAATATCGCATCCACTCGCTAATCACAGTTCACTGTTCACCGGCGACAAGAACTGATGGTCATTCAAGATCAGTGATTACAAACACGTTCGCGATTAGTGCAAAGCTTGTCATCAATGATCACGACCTTTTCCATTTTCAGGAAAAACTTCAGTAGGCCATCCAAATCCAGACCGTTCAGCTTACACGTATGAAAGCGAGCTTCAGCGCCATAGGTTTGAGCAAGCTCTTGCGTCAACTCTTCACGAGTCAGTGGCTTTTCACTCAGTAAGTTTAAAACGTTGTGTGCATGAATTTCGGTAGTCATAAGTCTATCTCATGTTAAAT
>NZ_JBFRVX010000955.1:0-1048 GCF_041475345.1 Vibrio sp. 10N.222.48.A3
AGGTTCTGACTATCTTGTTATCGGTCGTCCAATTACTCAAGCAGCAGACCCTGCATCAGTACTTGCTGAAATCAACGGCACGCTAGCTTAAGCTTATCATTAAGTCGTAATTCCAATAAAGAAGGCCAGCAATTTGCTGGCCTTCTTATAGGTGTACTAAATACAGAATTGGTCTGGAGTAGACTTGTTCTAAACGGCTTAAACCGGAGCGCCACTATGAAACTTAAAGTCGCTGTCTTCTGAAGTGATAAGTTCTGCTTCAACTTGCGCAAAATGAGCAATACGCTCAGAGATATCTTTCCCTGCGATTTGTTCCGCGAGTTCAAGATAGTCTTGATAGTGACGAGCTTCTGAACGAAGTAGAGATACGTAAAACTTTTCCATGTCTTCTTCTAAGAAAGGAGCCAGTTTAGCAAAGCGTTCACAAGAGCGAGCTTCAATAAATGCACCAATAATAAGCTTATCAACTAGAGCATCAGGCTCGTAAGTCTTAACTTGCTTGATTAAACCCTTAGCGTAGCGGCCCGCCTCGATCGGTTGATAAGTCACGCCTTTTTTTACCATCAATTCCATCACTTGGTAGAAGTGATGCAGCTCTTCTTTGATCAGCAATACCATTTTATCGATCAAGTCAGCACCGTAATTACAGCCTTCTTTCGCTGTAATTTGCTTTGATACATTACTTTTACCACGTAGAGACTCCAAGTCTCCAATACGACGGTAAGCAAATTGCTCGTAGGGCAAAATCCACTCATTCAGTTGCTTCGCGCTTTCTTTATCTACCGCATATTTACGGATAAGGAACAAAGCACTTTGAGCTGCTTTAAGTTCACAAAGCATGTGATCGCGTAGAATGATATGAAGGTTTTCAGGCTTCTTGGCTTCATCTATCCATGAATCTGGCGTTTCAGCTTTAAGAAAAGAGTGTATAGGGGCTAATAATTCTTGATACATGGTAAGGGCAAGTTTGTTGATAATGCGGGATTTTATCACAGCTTAAGAGATCCCCCTATACGGAGAAAGGAAATTCCACAGGTACAAAAAAGGC
>NZ_JBFRVX010000956.1:0-1316 GCF_041475345.1 Vibrio sp. 10N.222.48.A3
AACAACAAAAGAAAAAAACGATAAATAATAAATAGGAATAGTATGAAGATCACATTTAATTTATTTAAAGATAACCTCTCTTGGGGTGGGATTATTCACCAACTTAATGGTGATGTTTTAAGGCGCCACGTGTTAGTGAGCGGAAACGTGGATGATATGAATATTAAATTTTCATACTGCGAAACGACTTTAACAGGCAGCATTACTGATCAACATGATTGTGTACTTGGTGATTTTAGTATTTTGGCTTAAATCTAAAGCACAGGCTTGTAATTAAGCTTACTAATAATTGATTACACAGTTGTCCGACTGAACTCTAACTCTTTGTTGATTGTGTGCTTGATATCTTGCTCCATAGGCTATTGACTACTTTGGTAAAGCGGCTTGTTAGGAAATCGGTCGACATGCATTCCTCGGCTCGTAATCGCCCCCTGATTTCATTGTAATACAGCAAGATGCGCTTCTTCATATTTCAGCGGAGGCGGAAATTGTGGTGTAAATGACTCTATATGCACCTCTGTTTATAAACCCTAGCCCTTAAAGTGCTTTATCAAATACTTCGGGCGTAATGTTAATATACCAATCTAAATTTACTTTCTTGCGCCTGATTAGCCCTCGCTCCTCAATAATTTCACAAGATACGCGGAAGTTGTTTGGAGGGACCTCTCTCCTAAGAAGTTGGTTAATAGCATGGTTGACCACCGTAGACTTACCTTCTTTGACTCCCTTCACGAATCCCTTTGCCAAACAACTTAATATCTCTTTTTGGATTTGGCTGAGTCTTTGATTTCTCATTTCATATTTTTATTATTCCTTGTAGCAATGATTAAACTTTAAATTTGAGAAGGAGGGTATGTTGTTTGGGTATACCTTATTGTCACTAGTTGAAAATTGCACCTAACCATTAAATGTCATAATATAAATGACATACCTATTTAGATCATAACCTAAAAGTCACTTAATCAAAATTATGTACATATTTGGATACTTAAGAGCATCAACTATCGAACAAGATGCAGAAAGAGCAAAAAAGACCTTATCAGAATTTGTTGAACAAAAAGGACTTCGTATTGCTGCTTGGTATGTTGAGCAAGAATCTGGCGCTTCGTTGCAAAGACCTAAATTACTGCAATTATTAAGTGATGCTAAAAAAGGGGATTTGATCATGATTGAGCAGATTGATCGACTCTCTCGTCTAAATGAATCTAGTTGGTCTAAATTGAAAGAAATGCTGTACGAGAAGGAATTGAAAGTCATTAGCTTGGATTTACCAACTAGTCACATCGCCATGGCTCCTGAAATATCCGATGAGTTCA
>NZ_JBFRVX010000957.1:0-1935 GCF_041475345.1 Vibrio sp. 10N.222.48.A3
TTGCCGAGTAGGTATGCTTGGCGCATTCTCAAAGGCAGAGAGCTAACTATCGGTTTGGGTTTGAGTTTCTCTAGCATAATTAACGCGTAACTTTCAGTGGAGGCATTAAATATGCCTACCGTTGCTTCGGGTTCTGATTCATAAGCGCGTTGTGCTTGTTCTAATGTTTCAAAGCTTCCCACAAGCTCCACTTTTGATGAGCCAATACCAAACCAATAACTCATATATGCCTCTTTTTATATTGTGGCTAACCGTCCGTTTCTAAGTTTTAAGGACATGTGTTTGTCTATTGGTACAGTAGCACCAAGCGACAATGGCCGCAGCAAGCATTGAACCCCTTTAACGCCCCATCCGGTCACGTCCATCAATGCTTGCTCAAGTGGCGAAATCGGTATTTTCTCTTTCTGGTTACACTTATTTTCAGTGCTCCAAGGAAGGGCGCCGCCCTTTTTAAGATCAAGAGCACGACGCTTTACGTCTTTAGTTTTCACCAAACTAAATTGCTCGCTACATGTTGCGATGACCTTACCAAGCCAATTGATTCCAATGACGCGCTTTACCGTATCACCGTACTGGTTGAATTTATCTTCATAAGCCAGCTTGGCTTTGAAGCCCAATTCGCAAAAACCTTTCCAGCGGGAATTATCAGCATGATCTCGAAGCTGTTCTAACTCTTCATCGAAAGCAGTTTCCGTTGGATTAGCTCTGCGTAATTGTCGCCAGAGCCCGACAGAAGGAGAGCCAGATTGAGAGAATTGCTTAATTCTGTGTATACGCGCCCATGCTGTCGCAGAAAGTGCCGTTTGTTTCGCATCACCTTCTGGCATATGTGCACCATTAATGTTCTTGGAAATGTACTTGATGATGTAACCCGTAGCCGTACCTTGTGACGGGTCACAATCTTTAATCGTTATACGAGGAGTTTTATCAAGCTTACCGTTTATGATGAGTTCGCTTTTATCTTCATCAATAGCAATACCCTCAATGATGTCTATCAGGTCTTGCTTTTGCCTTGGGTGTACATACAAAAACATATGAGCATGAGGCGTACCGTCCTTGTGAGGTTCAGCGACACGAAGCCCAAACCATTGAATATCAATCTTTGGTTTTTTAAACCAAGCTCGTGCACATCGCCATTTAGCCATCATTACTTCATGGGCCTCTTTGGGTGTGCAGCCGTTCCATTTAGATGAATTACGATGGTATTTACTTGGCAATGTCCAGTTAACAAAAACGCCTTCATATCCCATTTCAATTGCACGCTCTTCATCTCCACGGCTACGAACCACCAATTCAATGCGGCGGTTTTCTGGGTTTGCCGTAGTTCGTTTAACCACTTCCGATAAATCAAACGCTTGACCTGTCTCATCGTTCAACACAGACATAGACTTTACAAATTGCTCTGCTTCGATTTGCTTCTTTTCCCAACGGGCATAAGAACGACTCGATACATACTTACGTTGACCTTTGTTACCGCCAACGCGACTCAAAGCAATTTGTGAATACTCTATATATTGAGTACGTAAGAACTTAAACTTGCGGACTAGATAACTCACATCCAGACAACGGCGAATAGCACGTTCTAATTCGCGCTCTGCGTCCTCTATGGTTTCATGTTTCTTTTTAATTTGTGGAGCTTTGATATAGAAACGCTTCATATCTTCACGAATGCCATAAAACACTTTTTCAAGCGCATCGACATAACTCGACTCATTGTCTTCAATCTCAGTCATTTGAATCAAGCGTGTGAACATTTCAGTAAGGTTTGTAGCTAAATGCTCTAATGCTTCATCACACATCAAAACACGATGATTTAGCTCTACTGAACTGCGCGCACTACTATGCAAACGCTGTCTTTCTGGTGCATTGCTTCGCTCATCAACAAAAGTGTATTTATCTTCAATAAATGGAGAGTACTTGAGTGCGTGTTTAACT
>NZ_JBFRVX010000958.1:0-451 GCF_041475345.1 Vibrio sp. 10N.222.48.A3
TCAAATGCAGCAAGTGCTATCGCATAAGTGCGAATAGCCGCAAGGAGATAAAATAATGAAAGGTGATATCGGTGTAATTGGCCTAGCAGTAATGGGTCAGAACCTTATCCTAAACATGAACGACCACGGCTTCAAAGTTGTGGCTCACAACCGTACTGCTGCGAAAGTAGACGAGTTCCTAGAAGGCCCAGCTAAAGGTACTAACATTGTTGGTGCTTACTCTCTAGAAGAGCTAGTTGAGAAGCTAGAAGCGCCACGTAAAGTGATGCTTATGGTTCGTGCTGGTGATGTTGTAGATACGTTCATCGACAAGCTTGTACCACTTCTAGACAAAGGCGACATCATCATTGATGGTGGTAACACTAACTTCCCAGACACTAACCGTCGTGTTGCCGCTCTTCGCGAGAAAGGCATCCACTTCATCGGTACGGGTGTTTCTGGTGGTGAAGAA
>NZ_JBFRVX010000958.1:1203-2344 GCF_041475345.1 Vibrio sp. 10N.222.48.A3
GGTGAAGAAGGCGCTCGTTTCGGTCCTTCTATCATGCCAGGCGGTTCTCCTGAAGCTTGGGAAGCGGTTAAGCCTATCTTCCAAGGTATCTCTGCGAAAACTGACGCGGGTGAGCCTTGTTGTGATTGGGTTGGTAACGACGGTGCTGGTCACTTCGTTAAGATGGTTCACAATGGCATCGAATACGGTGACATGCAGCTTATCACTGAAGCATACCAGTTCATGAAAGATGGCCTAGGTATGAACCACGACGAAATGCAGGCTGTATTTGCTGACTGGAACAAAACTGAGCTAGACAGCTACCTAGTTGAAATCACTGCTGATATCCTTGGTTACAAAGATGAAGACGGTGAAGCGCTAGTTGAGAAGATCCTAGACACTGCTGGCCAAAAAGGTACGGGCAAATGGACAGGTATTAACGCACTAGACATGGGTATCCCACTGACTCTAATCACTGAGTCTGTATTCTCTCGTTGCCTGTCTGCACTTAAAGATCAACGTGTTGAAGCTGAGAAACTGTTCGGTAAGACTGTTGCTCCAGTTGAAGGCGACAAGCAAGAGTGGGTTGATGCAATCCGTCAGGCTCTACTTGCTTCTAAGATCATCTCTTACGCTCAAGGTTTCATGCTAATGCGTGAAGCGTCGAACGAAAACGGTTGGGATCTAAACTACGGTAACGTTGCACTTATGTGGCGTGGCGGTTGTATCATCCGTTCTGCATTCCTAGGCAACATTCGTGATGCTTACGAAGCGAACCCAGAAATCGCTTTCCTAGGTTCAGATGCATACTTCAAAGGCATCCTAGACAACTGCATGGGCGCTTGGCGTAAAGTTGCAGCTAAGTCTATGGAATCAGGCATCCCAATGCCATGTATGACTTCTGCACTAACGTTCCTAGACGGCTACACTACAGCTCGTCTTCCAGCGAACCTTCTACAAGCTCAACGTGACTACTTCGGTGCTCACACTTATGAGCGTACTGACCGTCCACGTGGTGAATTCTTCCACACAAACTGGACTGGTACAGGCGGCGACACTGCTTCTACAACTTACGACGTATAATCGTTAGTTAGAATCAGTAAAGAACACGTTCGTTCTTTCAGCTGAAAACTAGAAAACAAAAGGATGCCAATTGGCATCC
>NZ_JBFRVX010000959.1:0-2176 GCF_041475345.1 Vibrio sp. 10N.222.48.A3
GTCCATAATCATGTGACCGCCAGTGTGATTACCTCTGATGATCACGCCGTTCATAACGTGCTGACAGTTGAAGTGCTCACAAGCCGCTTCGATTGCTGGCTCTGGTGAATCAAACTCACCGATAAGAAGATTCTTAACTTCGCTAGTTTCATCATCACGAACCACGCCGCCACCGCTGTTCAGTGCAACCGCTACGTATTGCATTGTTCTTTCTCCATCCCGAGTTTCTCTTTAGCAAGCTCAAGGAACTTGGCAATCTGAGCTTGGTTTTGAGCGAAGTCTTCGACCTTATACAAAGGGAAGTACATAGAAGCTCCCCATCCGTCAGGGCCTGCTAAATAGGCTTGAGCAGCTTTCACGCCTTCTACATATCCAGCTTCGTAGACATAAATCTTGTCTTCACCTGAAGTGATGGTTTTGAGTAGAGTTTTCATATTGATTCCTTCTGGCAAACCTTGAACTGGTCGAGAGCATCACCCGCTTGCTTGTGAATGCCACGCCACATTGCGATCAAGTTATTCTGAAGCTGCTCTTGGCTTTCGACTTCGTTCTCTTGATACTTAGTGATAGTGAGTGCCGCAACATTCTCGATGTTGAGTGCTTCTTCTAATGAGTTGATTTGAATCGCGATAAATGGTTTTTTCATAATTACACCCCGTAATTAAGTAAGACCCGGTAAAGGCGCACCGTTGGCTATCAAGTCCACACCCATACATAAGAAAGGGTGTGCACCACTTGTGCGGTCTTCTAGGTCGTTGATGAGTAGCACCAAGTTGTTAATGCCAGCTTGTGCCGTTTTGATAATTGAGTTTCGAGTTGAGCGAGGTAGAGCTCTTTGGCCTGCCGTGTCTAACGCAAGCTGAGAGATCTCTCCAGCAATCACAGAGTTGTCTAGAGCACGTTTAATAAACGTTTCTCTTTCACCTTCAGGAATATGAGCGGTCACTAGCTCTAACTGGCGAAGTACAACTTCTAAAATTACGTAGTCATCCGTAGCTTTAGAAATTGCCATCATTTCAGGTAAAGAAAGTACGTGCGGTTGCTCGGTATTCAGCTTGTTACGCAACATGTTTGAACGAATGCCACAGGCTTTTGCTATGTCTGTTAGCTCGTTACGGTGTCGCGCTCGAAACAAGCTGCATGCTTCGTTGTACTGTTCTTGTACATCCGCTAAAAAGACGCACATTGTCTGGTTCACTTCCATGTCTGATACTCACTATGAAACATAAGAAAAGTGGTTAGCTTTAAGCTGGCTTAATGGTGACCGAATTTGCCATAGACCGATTCCCACTCGCGCTTAGCTTCAGCTTGCTTGCGGTCAATGTAGAAAGCTAAATCATCAATAGAAACAAACAGTGGAGCTTTGGTGCCTTTGTTCGTTTCTGTTTCTTCATGAAGTCGAAAGGTGGGGATAGGGAACTCATTCGCACTTACTTTGCCTTTGGCTGTCGCGTACTTCATTCCAAAATATTGTTCAGAGATCTCAGAAAGTTTTACTACTGGGGAGCCAAATACAGCATGCAACGCATATTGAGTATTCATAGGGTTAGCCTCATTTCCACTACACCACTGACGTGATATAGTTATTAGTTAGTTGCAGTTTATCTTCGTTAATCTCTTACAATATCGAGCTTAAACTGTGTTATAGTGTGTTTATGTGTTCTTATGCTACGACCTTGCTGTTTGTGTGTCTAGTGTTTTTATGTGTGCTTTTGGTGGTTTTATGAAGGAATGGTTTCTGAGTACTGAACTCATGGGGTTGGATGGAATGGCTAACTCTTCTTCAGGCGTGGCTCAAAAAGCCAGGAGAAACAATTGGTTAAGTCGAGGATCTAAGGAAGGCACTCGGGCTTTGGAGTACCATATTTCCAATTTTCACCCAGATGTAAAAAAACAGCTGATTGAGAAATACGTCACGGATCTTGATGAAGCGGAATATCTATTAACTGCATCAGAACCTAACGAAACTTCGACGTCAGTAGGGCACGTTGATATTGGTAGCGGGCAAACTAACCAGCAGGTTGCTAGTCGAACTTCTCGCAATGCCGATAGCAATGTCACAGAGATTTCGAATGTTAAGTCTGTGAAAGCGACTTCTCAAATAGGCGATATGTGCGCTGTACCTGTGTACAACGTTTATGCGTCTTGTGGGTTTGGTGCTCAAAACGATGCTGAG
>NZ_JBFRVX010000960.1:0-4448 GCF_041475345.1 Vibrio sp. 10N.222.48.A3
CTATGAAAGCGGGCTTAGTGATAACTTTTTTATAAACAAACTGTTTAATTAGAAGTACACGTTGGCCCACCAAGAACTTGTCCAAGTGCGCCACCAATTAAGCTCTGAACTTGCTTCTACTGAAGAAAGTTCTAAAACTTTATCTTTATGGTTTTGGTTAAATTCTTGTAACATAGTGAACCTATCAAATGTGATACTTCGTATTTGTGTACTAGTTAACTAGTTTTGCGCTTGCAGGTCAAGTGCGTTGACACAAATATAACGATAAAAATTGAAAACAATGAAAAAGAATATATGAGAATTGATCTACATAGTCATACAACAGCCTCAGATGGCCGACTTACTCCACCTGAACTGATTGACCGAGCGCTAGGCTTTAACATCGAAGTGTTAGCGATTACAGATCATGATACGACTGATGGGCTTGCTGAAGCACGCAGCTATATTGCTGATAACAATCTCCCTATTCAGTTGATTAACGGCATCGAGATCTCAACCGTTTGGCAAAACAAAGATATCCATATTGTTGGGTTAAACGTCGATCCTGAATCACCAGAATTGAAAGCGTTAATTGAACAACAGAAGCAACACCGTGTCGGACGTGCAGAGATGATTGCTCAACGTCTTGAGAAAGCGACTCGTGAAGGTGTGTTAGAAGAGGTTAAGTTGATTGCAGGTGATGCGCCAATTACTCGAGCACACTTTGCGAAATGGTTAGTCGACAATGGCTACGCGAAAACCATGCAGCAGGTGTTTAAAAAGTTTCTTACGCGCAACAATCCAGGTTATGTGCCGCCAACATGGTGCTCAATGAGTGATGCTGTCACGGCTATTCATGCAGCTGGTGGTCAAGCGGTATTAGCTCACCCTGCGCGATATGGCCTTACCGCCAAGTGGGTTAAACGCCTTCTCGCTGCATTTGTTGAAGCAAATGGTGACGCTATGGAAGTGGCTCAACCTCAGCAAGCGCAACAAGAAAGACGCACACTTGCGGATTATGCTATACAATACAAACTATTAGCCTCCCAAGGCAGCGACTTCCATTACCCATCCCCATGGATGGAACTTGGACGTAATCTCTGGCTACCTTCTGGGGTCGAAGAAGTATGGAAAGATTGGGAGTTTCAAACGGTTTCACCATCTGAATAGTCTTTAGGTGAACCAGCTCCTTCTGATGATAGAGTCGAGAGATTCGATAACGAGGATCAACAATGAGCCAGTTTTTTTATGTACACCCAGATAACCCACAAGCGCGCTTAATTACTCAAGCGGTTGCGATTATTCGCAATGGCGGCGTTGTGGTTTATCCAACAGATTCAGGTTATGCACTGGGTTGTCAGCTTGAAAATAAACAAGCACTCGAACGCATCTGTAAAATTCGTCGAATCGATGATAAGCACAATTTCACTTTGTTATGCCGTGATCTTTCTGAGTTGTCACTGTATGCACGAGTAGATAACGTGGCTTTCCGTTTGCTTAAGGCGCACACGCCAGGTGCTTACACGTTTATTTTCAAAGCAACAAAAGAAGTGCCAAAGCGTTTGATGAACGCTAAGCGTAAAACGATCGGTATTCGTGTACCGGACAACAAAATTGCCCTAGAACTTCTAGAAGCAATGGGCGAGCCATTGATGTCGACGTCTCTGATTCTTCCGGGTAACGAGACCACTGAATCGGATCCTGAAGAAATTCGTGACAGCCTAGAGCATGCGGTTGATGTCATTTTGAATGGCGGCTACTTAGGTGAGCAACCGACTACGGTTATTGACTTCAGTGACGATGACGCCGTTGTTTTACGCCGTGGTGCCGGTGATCCAGCGCCGTTTGAATAATAGCGTTACTGATTAACAGTCTGTAACGAAACAGCAAACCTGCCAGAGTAAATAACAAGTGCTTTTTGGCAGGTTATTTGCGATAATACGCGACCGCGATTTGGTCGCGAAAAATTCATTCGACGTCTGTGAAGACGACAATTAGGTAGAAAAGAGTAAATGAGCGAAAAATTACAGAAGGTTTTAGCGCGAGCTGGTCACGGTTCTCGTCGTGAACTAGAAGGTTTAATCAAATCTGGTCGTGTAAGTGTTAACGGTCAAGTTGCGAAATTGGGTGAGCGTCTTGAAGACGAGAACTCAGTGATCCGTATCGATGGCCACACAATTACAGGCAAAGCCTCTGAAGAAGTGGTTTGTCGTGTACTTGCTTACTACAAACCTGAAGGTGAGCTTTGTACTCGTCACGATCCTGAAGGTCGCCGTACTGTTTTTGATCGTCTACCTAAGATCCGTGGTTCTCGTTGGATTTCAGTTGGTCGTCTTGATGCAAACACATCAGGCCTACTGTTGTTCACAACCGATGGTGAACTAGCTAACCGCCTAATGCACCCAAGCCGTCAGGTTGAGCGTGAGTACCTAGTACGTGTATTTGGTGAAGTAACCGAGCAAAAAGTTAAGAACGTGACTCGTGGCGTTCAACTTGAAGATGGTATGGCTCGTTTCGAAGATGTGGTTTACGCTGGCGGTGAAGGTATGAACCATACTTTCTACGTAGCAATTAACGAAGGTCGTAACCGTGAGGTTCGTCGTCTTTGGGAATCACAAGAAACAACAGTAAGCCGTCTGAAACGTGTACGTTACGGTGATATCTACCTTGATAAGAAACTGCCTCGTGGCGGTTGGAAAGAGCTAGACCTTCAAGAAGTAAACTACTTGCGCGAGCTTGTTGAACTTCAGCCAGAAAAAGAGACGCTGTTGGATCTTGATCCTGCAAACACTTCTCGTAAGCGTGAGCGTTCTCGCAGCCAGAAAATTCGTCGTGCTGTTAAGCGTCACGAAGAGCGCGCAAATGCTCCTAAAGGCCGTAGCAACCAGACTAAGCGTAAGAAGCCTGCAACTCGCGGTACTACAACACCTGATTCAGGTCGTAGTGCTCCAGCGACCAATGGTAAACCTCAGTCTACCAAAAAGCCTAAACTGAACAACGGACGCCCGGCTAAACCGGCTAAGCCAAGATCACGTAAGTAATTTCGTGGATTCTATAGCTTAATCCAACGTTTCGAATACAAAAAAAACCTGCTAATTTAGCAGGTTTTTTTTATGTCTTGAATATGGCGCAGTTCAAATCATGTGGAAGTGCTTGATCAGGTAGAAGTGCTTAGCCAGCTCGGCTGACTCGCTACGATTGATATTAGGTCACTTTCAAATGATTCGAGAAGTTGTCACCCTTCGCCATGCGGTCATACAAAATAACATTGACCGCGGCAGCAAGGTTCATGCAGCCATTAGTCGGAACGTAGATGGTTTCACGACAGAAGTCTGTGATCTCTTTTTTCAGAGTCCCATCTTCAGGGCCGAAGATATAAAAAGCACGAGGTGGGTGCTTATAATCAGGCAGAGGCTTGGCGCCTTCTATCAAATCAACCGCGATGGGCACGCAGCCAACAGGAATAATATCTTTAAGATCTTCAACACCAATTAATGGCAACTCAAGGTGCTTTTCTTTGGTGTCGGTATGAAACTGTCGAGCGTGGTCATAACGGGTGCCAGTATAAAATACAGAGTTTGCTCCATAGCAACCAGCTGCTCGCATTACTGAGCCAACATTTTCAGGGGTTTTGGGATTTACTAATCCAACACAGGCATAGCCTTTGGATAGGGTATCTGTCTTTGCTTTGGTCATAATTTTGTAGAGTTGCAGTTTGGTAAAGTGATGAGGCTATGAAGTCGTAAGAAAACCAGCTCAGTACTCTGAGCTGGTTTAAGAAGAGCCTAGTCGCGTTTCCACAACATGTGACAGAACTTGTGTTCAGGGTCACGGCTGATCAGTAGACGAGCGAATACGTCATCTAAGACATCATCAGCTTCATTTACAAGACCAATGCGTACTTCAGCGTAGATCTCTTTGTCGACTTCAAAGCCAACATGTTCAACCCAATCGTCACCAGTTTCAACAAGTTCTGCAGCGCCACGATCTTCAAACTGAGCCGTGAATAAGATCACGTCTGCAGGTTCAAGATTATCAGCAGCCATCTCTAGAAAGATGTCGTATGCAGTGTCAATTGCGTCGTCGTAAGACATTAGGTCGTTAGCTTCGGTCATAATCAGTATCTTAGCTTGCGCGGTTCATGTATTTACGTTCAGCTGTGTTCACAACAACTTTGTCGCCAGTTGCAATGTACTCAGGAACTTGAACAGTAAGGCCTGTAGACAGACGAGCTGGTTTAGTACGAGCTGAAGCAGATGCACCTTTGATTGAAGGGTCTGTCTCTTCGATTACTAGCTCAACTGAAGTTGGTAGCTCAAGAGTCGCCGCAGTACCGTCGATAAGAATCGCGTACATACCTTGCGTATCTTCGTTGATGAACAGCAGTTCGTCTTCGATCATTTCACCGTTGAAGATGAATTGTGTGTAATCTTCGTTATCCATGAAGATGTACTCGTTGCCATCAACGT
>NZ_JBFRVX010000961.1:0-760 GCF_041475345.1 Vibrio sp. 10N.222.48.A3
CAACACGCAGCAACAGGCGGCGGCCCTGACATCATTTTCTGGGCACACGACCGTTTTGGTGGCTACGCAGAATCAGGGCTACTTCACGAACTTAATCCAAGTAAAGAATTCAAAGAAAAGCTTGTCGACTTCAGTTGGGATGCGGTGACAGTCAACGGTAAAGTTGTGGGCTACCCTCTAGCAATCGAAGCACCTTCTCTAATCTACAACAAAGACCTACTTCCAAACCCACCAAAAACATGGGAAGAGCTTGCTGACATTCAGAAAGAGATGGCTAAGCAAAACAAAAAAGCCATCATGTGGGATGTGAAAAATGCGTACTTCACGTGGCCGATGATCTCTGCTGGTGGTGCCTTTGCGTTTGAAAAAACAGCAACAGGCTATGACGCTAAAAGCACAGGTGTTAACAATGCAGCGGGTGTTCGCGGCCTTCAATTCTTAGTTGACATGGTAAACCAAGGGGTAGTTAACCCGAATATGGATTACTCAGTCGCAGAAGCAGAGTTCACCAACGGCAATGTGGCAATGACCATTAATGGCCCTTGGTCTTGGGGTAACTTAGACAAGCTTGGTGTTAATTATGGCGTTGCGGAGCTGCCGACATTAAATGGCGGTAAAGGTAACCCATTTGTTGGAATCCTAAGTGCGGGTATCAATGCTGCGAGTCCAAATACTGATCTTGCTGTCGAGTTCTTAGAGAACTACCTATTCCAAGACTACGCTCTGAAAACCATGAATGATGACAAGCCTCTTGGCGCGG
>NZ_JBFRVX010000962.1:0-5781 GCF_041475345.1 Vibrio sp. 10N.222.48.A3
GTAGTCTTCACTGCCTAGTACATCAAGTGCCACGGCTTCGAATACGGTCGCGTCTTGCCAAGGCTGACCACCGTGAGCTAATGGAATGAAGCCAGCCGCTTTAATCTTGTCTGCAGCAACAAAGAACTCATCTAATGTCGTTGGAACTGTCACACCCGATTTTTCTAAAACAACAGGGTTTGCCCAAAGCCAGTTAACACGGTGAACGTTGACAGGAACTGCCACATATTCACCATCCCACTTCATCACTTTAGTCACTACTTCTGGTAGTAGTTCATCCCATTGTTCTTGTTTAGCAGTCGCATCGAGAGACGTTAGAAAACCTAAACCACCCCACTCCTGAATATCATGACCTTTAATCTGCGCTGCAGAAGGTGGATTGCCCGATACTGCTCGCGTTTTCAAAACAGTCATCGCACTTTCACCGCCGCCACCAGCAACTGCGAAGTCTTTCCAAGTATGGCCTTGTTGTTCAATCATCTCTTTCAGTACGGCAGCGGATTTCGCTTCGCCACCGGCAGTCCACCAGTGGAGCACTTCCACTTCACCAGCTTGAGAAAATGTTGAGGCAGCAAGAAGAGATAGAGTAAGTAGGGTTTTATTGATTTTCATTATTATCTTCCATGTTTAGCGGACTCGACGTCCGGTTCATTAAAGAGTCTACTTATTCTGACTGGTAAGATTGAAACAAAAGGTAAGCCCAATGTAACAAGATTGTTACACTACACTTCTAAGCCTGTTGGGATATAGACTTTGACTTCCAAGCCACCTTGAGAGGAGTTGCGAATAATGAGATCTCCACCGTGTCCGTGCAGGATATTTCGGCAGATCCCGAGGCCAAGTCCGTGTCCTTGATCATCCGTTGCTAGCCTAAAATAGGGTTCAAAAACCATCTCTAACTTGTCTTCAGGAATGCCATTCCCACGGTCTTGAATAGTCACGACAACCCAAAGCTCATCACCACTAACTTCCACGACAGCTGATGAACCATACTTAACCGCGTTGTCAATTAAGTTGGTCAGTACACGCTTAATCGCCAGTGGTTTCGCGACCAGTGGCTCAATGACGACCGGCTCAAACTCAACTTTTTTCTGATACTGGTTATGAGATTCAATAACAGAAAGTACCATTTCGTTGAGGTCAATAATGGCATTGTTCTCGTGTAGATCGGTGTCTCTTACTGCTTGCAAAGCACCTTTAACCATCATCTCAAGCTCATCGAGATCTTTATTAAATTTGTCTTTCTTTACTTCACTCTCCAACAACTCTGCACGCAATCTTAGACGTGTTATTGGTGTCTTTAAGTCATGGGAGATCGCAGAAAAAAGGTGCTCTCGGTCGGCAACATAGCGACGAATCCGTTGCTGCATGCGATTAAAGGCTCGGGTTGCGGTGACCAGTTCAGTCGCCCCTTCTTCGTTTAGCGGAGGCTGCTGAATATCCATACTCATCTCATTGGCCGCCCTTGCTAACTTTTTCAGAGGACGCACTTGGCGACGAATCATCAAGTAAGTTAGAACCAGCAGAATAAGCGTTGAAGAAACTAAGAAGATCACCTGCTCTCTGCCAAGAATCGTATCGTCGAGTTTCACATATGGAGCAGGCAACAATGCCGCAATGTATACCCATTCGTGACTGGTCAATTCGATTTGTACAACCAGAATGGGTGGATTCAGCGGTTCTAACGTTAAAGTATGATGTGCCCAAGATCGCGGGAGATCGCTTAAGTAGATGTCGTTTTTAAGCAAGCGAAGGTGTTCAGGTCGAGAAAAATCTACCCGCACTGACGCCACTTTATTGAGTTTGCTACTCAAAACACTTTCTATCGCTTCAATCGAGGCTGTTTTTAAACGGGTATCGGGGATCGGTTCGACAATCAAAGCCTCTTTATTGAAAGAAACGAAGAAGCGCGTACCGCCCATATTCCGTATTTGATCCAGCACGATATGACGATATTTAACGGGTAGAGATTGGAAAAAAGTCACCGTTGAAGCAAACATGTTCGCCATGCTCGACGAGGCAGAACGAATTCCTTCCAGCTCTTTGTGTTTTGATTCGCTATACCATATAGACGTTGCGATGCCTTGAGCAATCACAACGGCTAACAACGTCAACAATAAGGTTCTTGCGACCAAAGAGTTTGGTTTTAATCGACTCAACCAGTTCATAGGAAATACTTCATTGGCAAGGTGTTCATTAACAGCACTTGATTATCAATGTTCATACTGAACCGGCACAGCAAGAATGTAGCCATTACCGCGCATGGTTTTGATGTAGTGAGGATATTTACCACTGTCGCCCAATCGGCTTCTCAGGCGGCTAAGCTGTACGTCAATGCCACGTTCAAAAGGCAGCGCTTCACGGCCTCTGGTAGCGAAAGAGATGGTGTCACGGTCGAGAACTTCGTTAGGACGAGTTAAGAACAACATCAACAAAGAAAAGTCACTGCCCGACAAGTCCATCTCTTCTGAGTTTTCGTTGTGATAGATTCGGTGCGCGAGCGTATCGAGCGTCCAATCACCAAAAATAATCTGCTTTGGCAATGCATCACTTGGCTTGTCGTCCACCACTTGTACACGGCGTAATAGCGCTTTGATTCGAGCCATTAACTGACGAGGACTAAACGGCTTCGCGATGTAATCATCTGCACCAATTTCTAAGCCGATAATCTGATCGGTTTCATCCGATACCGCTGTCAGCATAATGATAGGCACATTGGATTGCTTTCGTACTCGCTGACACAAGGTAAAACCGTCGTCACCGGGGAGCATCACATCGAGCAGAATCAGGTCGGGATAACCTTGGTTTTGCAGGTGGTTTTCTAATTCAACACCGTCTCCCACAGAAGAGACATCGAAACCTGATTTTGTGAGGTACTCTTCCAGCAGCTCGCAGATTTCTTGATCATCATCCACCACGAGAATTCGAGTATTTGTTGGCATCGCCCAAACCTATTAAATTTACAACTTATTCACATAGTGTATAGGCTGGCCGATTATTTGATTATTAACATGTTTGTAAAGTTAGACGAACAAACAGATAAAGATCACATCTTAGTGACCTCTACCTGTACTTAGCGACTCAAAGAATCATAGGAGGTTAAGAGGAACAGCTGATTTCCATTGCTTTGCCCCACTCAGGCGGCAAGGCAGCAAGATGTTCGTAGTCAGGATGTTCCGCATAAGGGTCTGCCAGCACCACCATTAGTGCATCAATATCGCTGCTATCACCGCGCTCAGCTTTATCTATCGCAAGCTGGGCTAGGTAATTTCTGAGGATGTATTTAGGGTTCACCTGTCTCATCTTTTCACAGCGATCTGCCACTGAACTGTCTTCTAATTCGCAGCGTTGCAAGTAGTTATCCACCCATAGCTTTGCGGCCTCGCGGTCGATAACCAAATCAATCACGTCTTGCGGCAGCAATGTATCTAGGTTCGACAACGTTCTAAAGAATCTTGGGTAGTCGACTTTGTTTTGCGACATCAACTCAAACATAGATTCAAACAAACGGCTGTCACCTTCTTGTTTCGAAAGCAGCCCCAACTTACGACGCATCATCTGACTGAAATAGCCATTCATTTGTGGCTCGTACTGTTCTAACGCACCCTCAAGTTCGGCTTTATCCACCAGCGGCGAAAGTGAGTGCGCCAGTGCCGATAGGTTCCACAATCCAATTCTAGGCTGTTGATTGAAAGCATAACGACCTTGGTAATCCGAGTGATTACAGATCAAGCGAGGGTCATATTCATCTAAGAAGGCGAACGGGCCATAATCGAAGGTTTGCCCTATGATCGACATGTTATCGGTGTTCATCACCCCATGAGCAAAACCATTCGCTTGCCACAGCGCGACCATTTCCGCAGTGCGATCAACAACCTGATTAAACATAGCAGCGTAGGGTTTGTCGTCATCGAGGCATTCCGGGAAGTGCCATTCGATGACTTTATCGGCCAATAATTTATGTTCTGCCAACTGATTGGTATAAAACAGATGTTCAAAGTGACCGAAACGGATGTGTGACTCAGCAGCACGCACCAGCAATGCGCCCCACTCTTGCTTCTCTCGATAAACGGGTGTGTCGCTAGTCATCATCGCCAATGCGCGAGTAGTTGGGATATTAAGCCCCGCCATCGCTTCGCTACATAGATACTCACGAACCGTTGATCGAATAACAGCACGACCATCGCCCATACGAGAATAGGGAGTTTTACCCGCACCTTTAAGGTGTAAGTCGAACGTTTCACCACTTTTCGCGACAACTTGAGCTAATAACAGCCCTCTTCCATCACCTAAATCAGGGTTATAAGAGCCAAACTGGTGGCCTGCGTATTTCATTGCTACTGGCGAAAATTGCTCAGGTTCAACATTGCCTGATAACGTCTCAAGCAACTCCTCGGAAGTGCATTCAAATGACGGAAAGCCTAGTTCATTCGCAAGGTTATGGTTCCATGCGAGCCATTGAACATTGCTGAGCGGTGTAGGTTGAATTGGGGTATAGAACAATCGAGGTAATGCAGTAAATCGATTGTTAAATGAAATAGAATCCCAGACAGACATGAGAGATACACTGTAGATAAAAGATAACTTAAGATTATCACAGTTTGATAACAACTTCAGATCAGGTTATGCAGTGAGTCTATTGAGATAAAGGGGGTTAATCAGACAAAGAGATTATTCAGAGAAAAGGTTACTGAGAGGAAGGTTAAGTGGCTAGCCTGATGAGAAAAGCCACATTTACGAGTGTAAGAGTTCTAACTTTGAAGACTTTTTGAAAAGTATATTCATAATAAAACTGAAAATATAGAGCCATGAAGCTGACTACATTAGAGCAAGAATACCCAGAAGAGAAAGGGTAGAGAAAATCCAAGTACGACTGATTACGCCAAAATTACTGTGTTGAATCATTTCTTGATGCTGCATATATCTCTCCTGAGAATGTGATGGTGTAACACCAATATATCGACTTTATGCCGATATCAGCAAGCACATTAATATTAACCTTTTATTACAGCCTGAATAATTTTCTGTAACTATTCAGGCCTTTAATAAATTGAAAATTACGCTCTGCTTGTAGTAGAAAGCAGCGCCCCAGCACCGATAAAGACACCACCAGTCACACGATTAAAAACCTTGGCTCTACCTTTAGCAAACAACCAATTTGATGATTTCGCACCTAGGTAGGCATAAACCAGTAACCAAGACAATTCCATCACAACGAAGGTCAAAGCGAACACCAAAAATTGAGGAAATAGCGCTATCGATGGGTCAATAAACTGAGGAAAAAGTGCGGTAAAAAACAGGATAGCTTTTGGGTTACTCGCACCAACAATAAAGCCACTGACATAATGCTGTGCAGCGCTTTCTTTAACTGGTTGAGAGCCTGCTTGTTGATTCGATAACTTGTCGTAATCTTGCTGACTCGATCGTAACGACTTCCAACCGAGATAAATAAGGTAAGCAGCCCCCGTCCACTTAATGATATTAAACACCACTTCTGACGAAGCAATGATCACCCCTAAACCGGTAAAAGATAACGTAAGGATTCCGGTAATGGCAGTCACGCTACCCAAGGCGGTAAATATCGATAACTTAAAGCCAGATTGCACCCCCTTAGTCATGCACAACAAAGAGCTTGGCCCTGGTGATGCCGTTAAGATCAACACCGCTAGCAAATAATAAATCCATGTATCAAAGGTCATCGCGAATTCTCCTTAACTCACTAAAACGACTAAATATTGAGCACCAATATGTGATAGCTATTCATATTAAGCAACTAAATAT
>NZ_JBFRVX010000963.1:0-1266 GCF_041475345.1 Vibrio sp. 10N.222.48.A3
GGATAAATAGTTATCTTCCCTCATTAAAAAACGGAATTTAAGCGTTATTCTTTGATTTTTATAAACTCGAATCTAGCATGAAAACTTTAATTTATGAGGATACATTCATCATGCAATATGGACAATCAAGGATTGACGCTGCTTTTCAGAATTTTATAGACAGTTTAACTCAAGCAGATATTTGTAAGCTTCAATCCCAATTTTCAAAAAAGCCTCTGGTTTGCATCGCCGATATACTGCCAGAAAATTTGTGGCTTGAATTGAGTGAGGAAGCATCAAACTTAGTGGAACATTATGGCAAGCGAAAAAGCTTTACTTGTTGATAATCAAGTATTTAGATTCTACGAGAAGTTTGGCTTTCATGTTGCAGATATTAAGCCTATGTGGGTTTACGTACGCACAGACCATTAAAAGGCAATGGCATGGACATTACCACAATCTTATTATTTACAGCTTCAATTACGCTACTATCAATAGTACCTGGTCCAAGTGTGTTGCTAGTGATGATTCAAAGTATGGGGGTCGGGCTTAAGTCGGGTTTAATAACGACCTTAGGAATTGTCATAGGTGCTATGTTATTTTTTAGCATTGCATATTTTAGCATCAATACGGCACTTGCTCAGAACGGCGTCCAAGGAATCTATCACTTCGTACAATTTGTTAGTGCCATATACTTAGGGTGGATAGGCTATAGTCTAATTATGGCGGCTTCTCCTCATTTAAGTGAAACCGATATCTCAACGTCTGATTTATCAACAAAGGAATTTTTTGCCGGGCTATCTATAGCTATGGGGAACCCAAAAACTATCCTTTTTTATGCTTCTATCTTACCTAGTTTTGTTGACCTTACGAATAGTAATATCAGTGATTATATGATCTGTTTGGGGATTGTCGGTATTTCGACGGCACTAGTGCTTTCGATGTATGCTGTCATTGGTTACTGGATGCGGGCACATATAGTGTCAAGATACATTGAACAGTGGGGCAATAAAATTGCAGGATTTTTCTTTGTTTTAATGAGTCTTTACCTTATCTATCTTTTTTCGACGAGTCTATAAATTGGGGAAGCGTAACTGTTTGTAGAGTCTTTTCTTTCACAAAAATTTGGTGAGGGAAAAGTTGTCTTACCTTCATATGAATAAGTGTTTTCCTATTTGATAAGGGTGCTCTACACTTGTCAGACTGACTGGTTTGCTAAGTGACAAGAAATTAACTGGACTTAGATATTCAAGTGCCCTGTGCCTTCTTGTTCGGTAATAATTAACC
>NZ_JBFRVX010000964.1:0-2196 GCF_041475345.1 Vibrio sp. 10N.222.48.A3
GTAGCTACTGTTGTCAAAAGCCTGGATGAGGCGTTTAGCGATAAGGCTTTTTGCGATACCCGGAGGGCCCAATAGGAACACACTTTCGCCAGCCAGAGCCGCCAGTAAACAAAGCTTAATGGTGTCTTCTCTTTCATAAACGCCATCAGAGAGAGCATGCGCTAATTTATTGATTCTTTCAGAGAGTAGCGCCTTGTCAGCATGTGAGGAAATAGAAGGGTTCATGCGTTACTCCGAAAA
Source organism: Vibrio sp. 10N.222.48.A3 (assembly GCF_041475345.1). Lineage (NCBI taxonomy): Bacteria > Pseudomonadati > Pseudomonadota > Gammaproteobacteria > Vibrionales > Vibrionaceae > Vibrio > Vibrio sp. 10N.222.48.A3. The sequence goes on from NZ_JBFRVX010000964.1 coordinate 241, forward strand.
TCTTTGAACAGTTGAGAGTGTAGATACGTTTTTATACATTTGTTAGCACTTTGTTACAAGTATCTTTTATTATTTAGTTGCCTTTATATCAGATGGTTAAGCTGCAATTTTCGCGCAATCATAGATTCCAATTATGAGAGTAGCATCACGAATGGTGTGAAACTAAATCTATTGTTAACCCTAATTTTTCTTTTATTTTCGACACCATAGACGTTATGGTGGTACACGTCTTCAGTTATAAGAAAAATTGGCAAGGAAAGTGGCCAGATTGCATGAGTAAAGTTATCCATCAATGGAAAAGTATTTCTCTTATAGAAGAGAACGTGACGCTCCCTACGAACGTCGTGGTAAAACATACAACAATAAACCACCCCGGCGCGGCCGTTATTCTTCCTATCACTTCGTCTGGAAAAATCATCCTCATTAACCAGTTTCGTCCTTCTCTTAAAAAATGGCTTTTGGAACTCCCTGCTGGCACGATGGAAATTGATGAGACACCTCTTCAATGTGCACAACGCGAACTCGAAGAAGAAACGGGTTACAGTGCAACTTATTTCCAGAGCTTGGGACAAGTTACCCCTTTAGCTGGCTTCTGTGATGAGATCCAACACTTGTTCATCGCAAAAGACTTAAGCCTTACTACCCGCTTTGAATGTGATGAAGATGAAGTAATAGAGGTTATCGAACTTAGCTTGGAAGAACTGCAACATAAAATTCGCAACGATCAAATTACCGATACCAAAACCATCGCTTGTTTAAGCAAAGCCCAACTATGTGGCCATCTATAGCCAATTATATGACTACCTAAAGTACTCTAGGAGAGAAACATGGACTTTCGTTCTGACACCGTAACTAAACCTTCGCAAGCTATGCGTGATGTAATGGCAAATGCAGAAGTAGGCGATGATGTATATGGCGATGACCCAACCGTCAACGAACTGGAACAATGGGCTGCAAATGAAACCGGTTTTGAAGCGGCTATGTTCACTTCTTCCGGCACACAGGCCAACCTACTGGGTTTAATGGCGCACTGTGAGCGTGGTGACGAATACCTTTGTGGCCAACAAGCGCACAACTACAAATACGAAGCTGGCGGCGCTGCAGTATTAGGCTCGATTCAACCTCAGCCAATCGAGAACAACCCTGACGGCACGTTAGATTTTAAAAAGCTTGCTGCAGCGATTAAGCCAGACGACAGCCACTTTGCTCGTACTAAGCTTCTTAGTTTAGAAAACACAATCAATGGTAAAGTGCTGCCAGTCTCTTACCTAGCGGAAGCGCGTGAGTTCGTAAACCAACACGGCCTGCAAATGCACTTAGATGGCGCGCGTGTCTATAACGCGGCGGCTGCACTAGATGTTCACATTAAAGAGATCGCACAACACTTCGATTCGATGACAATTTGTTTATCAAAAGGTTTGGGTGCTCCGATTGGCTCTCTACTTCTTGGTAGCAAAGCGTACATCGCTAAAGCTCGTCGATTGCGTAAAATGGTCGGTGGTGGTATGCGTCAGGCTGGTATTCTTGCTGCAGCAGGTAAAATGGCGCTCACGGAGAACGTGGCTCAACTTAAAGTAGACCATGAAAACGCAAAAAAACTAGCGATTGGTCTAAGCAAGTTAGAAGGTTTCTCAGTTAACCCTGATTTCATTCAGACTAATATTGTGTTTGCGAAGTTAGATCAGTCGATTGATATTAACCGTATCGCACGGGAGTTAGGAGAGCAAGGCATTACAATGTCACCAGGTAACCCTGTACGTTTTGTTACTCATAGAGATATCAGTTCAAAAGACATCGCGACTTTCCTAACTAAGTTGGAAAGTGCGCTTTAACGCTGAACAAGATTCGCATTAAAGCAATTAAGACTAGAGCTTCCCTTACGAAGCTTTAGTCTTTTAAAAAAATCATTCACCTCTTCCACCGAAAAATAGCCACCTCACCTATACCTATACCTAT
>NZ_JBFRVX010000965.1:0-4600 GCF_041475345.1 Vibrio sp. 10N.222.48.A3
GATTAAGGAGTGTAATAGCCGATATTAAGGATGTTAATAGTCTCTTTTTGCCATTCAAGTGTTTGTTTTAATTAACATTAATTTGGAGTGGTGAAGCGACTCGACGACATGTGCAGGTAGGGGGCCTGAGGCGCTATTGTTTGATTGATTTTCGGTTGATATGTTGGCAAAAAAGTACGGGAATCGATATGAACACATCTACTTATCCTTTTAGCTTATTCATTAAAGCAGAAGGGGCTCAGTGCAATCTGGATTGTAGCTACTGCTATTATCTCAATAGACAAGATGGCGATAAAAGATCGTCAATGTCTCTGGACATGATGGAGCAAATTGTCGGTGCTCATATCGACGCGCAGCCAATGAAAGATCAACAAGTGGATTTTATCTGGCACGGTGGCGAGCCTATGTTAAGAGGGCTCGATTTCTATGAAACGGCGATGAAAGCACAGGCAAGCAAAGCAACGAAAAAGCGCGTCGTGAATACGATGCAGACCAATGGAACCATGATTAATGATCGCTGGGCGAGCTTCTTTGCTAAACACAATTTTATGATGGGCATCAGTATCGATGGGCCCAATATTCTGAATGACATCGCTCGGATCGATAAAAATGGCGAGTCGTCTTTTGAACGCACAATGCGTGGGGTGTCTTACCTTAAAAAGCACAATGTTGATTTTAATACGTTAACGGTCGTGAACAATAAAACCTACAAATACGGTAAAACGATCTATCAGTTTTTGGTTGAAAATGGCAGTGGTTACATGCAGTTTCAACCTTGTATCGATCATGAGTTAGACAGACGAACAGGGCATGATTGGTCGTTAACGGGCGAGCAGTGGGGGCAATTTCTTTGCGACTTGTTTGATGCATGGAGCGCCAATGATGTCGGCAAAGTGTATATCCAGTTTTTTGAAAACTGTTTAATGGTGTTGATGGGCTACCAAAGCCAAATGTGTCATCACAGCGCGACTTGTGGGCAGCAATTAATGGTTGAGCATGACGGCAATGTTTATAGTTGTGACCATTATGGGTATCAAGATCATCAATTGGGCACCATGAACAGTGATAAGCTTGCAACTATGGCGAGCTCACCAGAACAAATCGCGTTTGGCACCAACAAATATGATGAGTTAAACAGCACTTGTCGACGTTGTGATTTTGTTGAACTCTGCCAAGGTGGTTGTCCTAAAAACAGGATCGCAACAACCGAAGACGGCAGTCCGATGAATCATTTGTGCCAAGGGTATGAGATGTTTTTTCGTCACGCATTACCCAAATTATTGCCAATGGTAGAAGCGATGAAAAAAGGGTATTCGCCAGCGTACTTTCCACTTTTCTAAATCACTTGGAGTAGGGCATGACCAAAGACCTAAACTTACTGCGACTCATTTTGGTGCTTAATGAAACTCGTCAAACGGTGAGTGCAGCAAAAGCCTTGAACGTAAGTCAGCCGACGATCAGTGTCATGCTTCGTAAACTCAGAGAACAATTTGATGATGAGTTGTTTGTTCGAGATAAAGCAAGGCTTGAACCCACCCCAAAATGCTTAAAGCTTATCGAAACCTTGCCTCTGCTATTAGAGCAGTTAGATAACCTTTACATACCCAATGATGAGTGGGGGTTGGAAGATTTAAGAGGGGAGGTTCAAATCATGTTGCCTTCCCCGCTGTTGATCCCTGTGGGTGTGCCATTAATCAAGAAGCTGACCAAAGAAGCGCCGCAAGTGACGTTTCAATGTTCACCTTGGTTAGAAAACGGCGTCCAGTCCCTAGAGACCAACCGAATGTGTTGGGGAGTGAGCTATCTTCCCATGGAGGTCAATAAAACCCTTACTGAGCGCCCAGTTGGCTTTGATAAGTTCATGTTGGTGTTAAGAGCTGACCACCCAATTCAAGGTAATTCCCTTGAGGACATTCTGAAATACCCACTCTGTATCAATATGATCCCTGGTTACATTCAGCCGTCCAAGGCGGAAATGTTGATCAAAAAATATGACTTAGATAAACACATCGGGCTCAGAAGTAACAATATGAATTTGATGCTAGAAGTCGTTAAGGACAGCGACTTCATCTATATAACATCGTCGAAATGCCGCTATTTGCTTGATCACTGTTATCGTTGTATCGACTTACCGCCGGAACTGTTGAAAGACACCTATCGTCGAGAATTGGCACTGTTTACCCATCAAGCAAACCGCAATAACCCGTTCACGGATTGGCTTCAAAAAGAAATTACGTCGATTATTCAATCCTAGTGTCACGCTACTATTCCTTTTAAATAACTCCCCTTTCTAACGGCCACTATTAATAATCGTAATAGTGGCTATCAAGCCATTTTTGGCGTCTTTCTTATACCATTTACCTCAACAACGGTTCGCTGAGACATGCACAATTTTCGTTGTGACTTCAGCGATTTACTCATAGTGAATGAGGGTTATAAATGTATAAGTCTTTTGTTAAATCCGCTCTGGCGCTCTCGGTACTGGCGAGCGTCAACGTACATGCAGCGAGCCAACCCAATGTGGTTGCCATCATGCTCGATGATGTGAGCCCAACAGATCTGTCAGCCTACCACCGCGGTTTAGGCGCGGTGGATACGCCGAACATTGATCGAATTGCCGAACGCGGCATGATGGTCAGCGATTACTACGCACAAGGCAGCTCTACTGCGGGGCGATCTGCCTTTATCACGGGTCAATATCCTTTCCGAACAGGCTTAACGTCTGTCGGTCAGCCGGGCTCTTCACTTGGCCTTCAAAAAGAAGATCCAACCCTAGCCGAAATGTTGAAAGACAAAGGCTATGCGACCGTGCATGTTGGTAAAAGTCACTTAGGCGATAACAATAGTCACCTGCCAACGGTGCACGGCTTTGATGAATTCTTCGGTTTCCTTTACCACCTTAATGTTATGGAGATGCCTGAACAGCCGGAATTCCCAACAGATCCTAACTTCAGAGGTCGCCCTCGTAATGTTCTTCACACTGTCGCTACCGAGAGTGTGGACATGCAAGAAGACCCAAGGTTTGGTGTGGTTGGAAAGCAAACGATTGAAGATAAAGGTCCTTTAGGCTCTAAACGCATGCAAACCGTTGATGGCGAATTTTTGGAGTTTGCTACTAATTGGCTCGATAGACATGAAGCAGAGAAAGACGAACAACCTTACTTCATGTGGTACAACCCGACTCGTATGCACCAAAAAACGCACGTGCGCCCGGAATACCAAGGCGCGAGCCAAATCAACACGTATTACGATGGCTTGATTGAACTTGATGACCAGATCGGTGTATTACTCGATAAGTTAGAAGATCTTGGTGAAATTGATAACACGATAATCTTGTTTACCTCAGACAACGGCGTAAACCTAGATCATTGGCCTGATGGTGGTTCTGCCTCTTTCCGTGGTCAAAAAGGCACGACGTGGGATGGCGGTTTCCGTGTACCAATGCTGGTCAGCTGGCCAGATAAAATCCCTCAAGGTGAATACACCGATGGCTTCATGACTTCTGAAGACTGGGTGCCAACCATTATGGCTGCAGTGGGTGAAGGCGACATTAAGCAAGAGCTGCTAGATGGAAAAGAGTTAAATGGCGAGCGTTACCAAGTTCACTTGGATGGTTATAACCAGTTGGATATGTTGACCAAAGGCGAACCGAGTCAACGTCATGAGTTCTTCTTCTACAACGAGCAAGATTTGAATGCGTTCCGAGTGGATGATTGGAAAGTGCACCTAAAAACCAAAACGGAGTGGATTGCGCCTCCTGAAGAGTGGCCACTAGGGATGCTCATCAACATCAAGGCTGATCCTTACGAGCGTAGCCCTGATACTCGTGGTTGGTTCTTATGGATGAAAGAGAAGTCTTGGGTATTACCAAAGCTACAAAAATCAGCGGCGGAATATCAGAAGTCACTCAAAGCGTTTCCACCAAGACAGAAAGCCGGTGGTATTGGTATGGCAGACAAATCAGTGGTTGCTGACTAACGCCAAATACGACTAATACAAGGTGTGCTGTAACAAGCGCACCTTACTATCGGACAATAATATGAAGAAACCGTTACGTCTGCTCACGGGCACCTTTTCCACTTTTACACTCTCTATCTTTGCGCTTATCCCCTTTGTATTTTCCGTTTCCGCTCAAGAAGAACCTGCCAGTGACATGGCTGATCCAATGGCTGTTTATACGGGAGGTGAAATTATTGCGGGCAATAAAGGGCTTGGCGCTACCTTCCAGTTTGGCGTGAATCGTGGCGATTGGGGTGTGTTGGGTAAGCTGGAAGGCAAAAACAACTTTGAAAACTATCGAGCACGATTCTTCACACCCAATAAGAAAACGGGCACCGGCTTATTTGTTGATGCTGGACACGACTTCTCCAACGACGATCTAACATCGAACTACGCCTCTATTGGTGTGATGCAAGCATTCAAGTTAAGCGACAAATTTAAACTCTATAGCGCCATAACGTACGGACAAATGTGGGAGGAGGAGAATAAGTTTGAGGACACGCAAATCATCAGCAGTATCAACTATCTAAAGTACGATTTTGCTGACCAATTTTATCTTCTACTCGCCCCCCAATACACCTACGGGTTAGATGGTGAGAAC
>NZ_JBFRVX010000966.1:0-1665 GCF_041475345.1 Vibrio sp. 10N.222.48.A3
TGTATCGGCATTGTGGGAGGGGACGTTGGCAATTATCCCCTTGCTTTGTCCAGCCGGATGGGCAGCGGTAGATCACTTCACTAAGGCTCACGGAGGCGACGGGGACTTTGTCACACGGGACCGGGTTGTGAGTTGGTCGGTAGCATTGCTTTGCGATGTTATCAATGACGCATTGCGTGGCGTTGTCACAATCCACGTACTGATTAGACTGACCATGACTGATTTCATAGGCGTTCTCAATGCCAAGGGTGGCGAATCGATACGTATCATCGTTTGGGTCAATGGTGACACTATTATTGTCAAACCCCTCTTGTATCGCTTGAGCGTGTTCGTTGTTGCCAAACTCCGACGTGGATTGGTTTGTGATTTGTGCATCAGTCATCCCGGCTTCATCAGGCTGTCGGATTTTGCTTTCACACCCTGGATTATTGTCGCTGCAGAAGTCTGACAGGTTAAGCGTCATTTCTGAGTCATTGTAAGCCTCGTTCGGGGTGTTTTTCGCCCACTCCACGTTGTCGTAGAATGTGTTTTCTTGAGGGGCGGCAAGGGTATGAAGGGAGAGTAAGAGAGCAGCGCTGAAAGAGAGAAAAACAAAAAGTAGTGAAAAGGGCGAATTCAAGGGGAACTCCTATTGAGCACTTGTTTGGCGATGTGTCCTACATCGCCTTGGCTTAAAATCGTTAATGCGTTAGGAAGGGAGAGGTTGCCGTGAACCATGTCGTAATCACTTTGCGGGCAAGACGCTTCATTGCACGCTTCTCCAATGGCCACAAACACGGGGACGTGGGTGATGTTAAATTGACGAAACCACTGTGGACTGATGGCAAAACCGCTATCAATGGCCATTTCTTCGTCGTCCGCTTCTAACAAACTCAGTATTCGAGAGGCTGTCGGTACCATGCCTTCTGGCAGTACCCCACGTATCACGAGAGGAACCTGATATTGCTGACTTTGTTTGAGTAGCTGTCTAAGCGCGTTATCTGGCATGGAAAGCGACACAAACACCATCACACCTTGCGCCTTTTTGTTTGGATTTTCCTGAGGCACCCCAAGAACACTCGCCAGTGGCGAGTCTTGCAACACGTTATCGAGGTGTTGATTCATCGACAACGCTTCTTGCTTATGTTGCTGACCTCGTTCAAGAAAGGTGGTCAGTTCACTGTGATTGGTTGGCGCTGCAATGGTCTGCTCTTGCTTGGCAAGCGCTTTGAGCTCTTCTTGAGAGTAACCCTTCTCGGCTAGTGAGAGAGGGCTAACCAGCAGAATAAGTAACAGCCATGAGGCTCTTGGGCTAAATGACATCGTCTCATTTCCTTATAAAAATACGCAATTACGTTTTCGCCAGTTCACAAAACCAAAGTTACCGCCGGTGGTTGGGTTGTCTTTACCTTGCTCCCAAAGTGACGAGGTGGTGCCATAGGGATAACAATGAGCGGCATCACCAATCGGTGCCGACAATTGATAGCGATAGCGACTTTTCGGCAAGATAGGCTCTGGCCATTGGTAACAGATTGCGCCATCTTCGCCCCGGGTTTCCCACACAATGCCTTGCCTGTGCATTTTAAAATTAAAACGCTCTAACATCAGTGTGCCAACTTGAGGGCCGGTATGAGAGTAAGCGCTATTACCGGTTAATGGGTAGACGCTGCCTTGTGAGCCTAAACA
>NZ_JBFRVX010000967.1:0-229 GCF_041475345.1 Vibrio sp. 10N.222.48.A3
ATCCCCTTGCTTTGTCCAACCGGATGGACAGTGGTAGATGACATTGCCAGTAACCACGGTGGCAACGGGGACTTTTGTACAAGGCACGTTGTTGTTCGTTGGACGATGACACTGTTTAGGAATGTGTTCGATAAGGCACTGGGAGCCGCTATCACAATCGACATAGGCATTTGAGAGGCCGTGAGTGATTTCATACGCATTCTCTTGGCCGAGTAAGGCAAAGCGCATC
>NZ_JBFRVX010000968.1:0-2067 GCF_041475345.1 Vibrio sp. 10N.222.48.A3
TTTGGGATGTGCCTGAAGGCGCTTTTCAAGCGATTGAGTTGGTAGAAGGGGCGTTTGCTGGGCATTCTGGTGAAATTGCTTACAGCCCAGAGTTCAACGACTTATAAGCTGATTTACCACTCAATAAGATACAAACTGATTTAGTCTAAATAAAGGAGCTTGATGCTCCTTTATTTTTTGTTAGTATCAGCCCCAATGAGCACCGTTTAAGTTCACTCGAAGAATATTAATACCAACAAACCAAAGGTTACGACCGCTAGATATGTCACAAACACACGCGCAATATCTACAAGAGATGGGCATTAGCCAATGGGAGTTAAGTCACCCAGAGCGTTTGGCTGGTTATGAATCTGAATTGACTCTGTTATCGAATGATTGCAAGTTACTGTTGGTTTCACCAGAAAAACCTCAGGATGATCTCGCCGTGATGTTTGAGCGAGTACTCAAAAGTATCAAGCTCGACTTATCTCAAGCTTTACACCTTCAACCGCAACACTTGTCTGCTGTGGATTTAAGTTCGGTTGAATGGGTATGGTTTGCTGGTTGCGAATCTGCCCATGAACTGAAGGCAAAAACACTTCAATCTCCATTACTGTCTGACATTAACGGTAATAACCAACATCGCCGCGACTTATGGCAACAAATTTGTGCTTATGACTAATCAACTTTTACCCACTTCAGAACAACACCTAGACGCAATTTGGCAAATTGAGCAGACCGCGCATTCTCATCCTTGGTCTGAAAATATGATCCGTGATCTTAATAGTCGTGGAGGCAGCCACCGTGTTTTAGAAGTCGATGGGCAAGTGGTCGGCTATTTCTATGCTCAGAACATTGTCGGTGAGGTTACTTTGCTGACGATAGCGGTTGACCCTAAGCAGCAAGGCAAAGGTTACGGTAAGGCTTTGGTTGAGCACTTTCTCGATATGTGTGAACAAGCTGACGCGGAAAGTGCTTGGCTGGAAGTTCGCGAAAGTAATGTGAATGCTTTTAATCTTTACGAGAAGGCTGGCTTTAATGAAGTCGACCGCCGTCGTAACTATTATCCAACCAAGCAAGGCAACGAAGACGCCATCATTATGAGCTATCTTTTTATGTCTTTTAGCTAGTCATGTTACGTCTTTTCGTGAACTAGACCGCTAGCTCCGGAATTAGCCACAAAATAGGGTGTAAACTGACCCTTTAGAAAGTGACACGCTTTCTGTATAATCCGCACACAGAATTCAAGGGCAAGTATTATCTACTTGCCCTTTTTACGCTTTAGATCAGCAAAGGGCGACTATGTCTTTCCAACAAGAAGTGAGCAAACGTAGAACGTTTGCGATTATCTCTCACCCGGATGCGGGTAAAACCACGATTACTGAAAAAGTTCTTTTATTCGGAAACGCGATTCAAAAAGCGGGTACCGTAAAAGGCCGTGGCTCTAACCAGCACGCTAAATCTGACTGGATGGAGATGGAAAAAGAACGTGGTATCTCGGTAACTACGTCTGTAATGCAATTCCCATACAACGATTGTCTAGTCAACCTACTCGATACTCCTGGACACGAAGATTTCTCGGAAGATACGTACCGTACATTAACCGCGGTTGACTCTTGTTTGATGGTTATCGATGCTGCAAAAGGTGTCGAGGATCGTACTCGTAAACTGATGGAAGTAACGCGTTTACGTGATACACCAATCGTAACGTTTATGAACAAACTTGACCGTGATGTTCGTGACCCAATGGAAGTGCTAGATGAAGTGGAAAGCGAGCTAGGTATGGCTTGTGCTCCAATCTCTTGGCCTATCGGTTGTGGTAAAGAGTTTAAAGGCGTTTACCACATTCACCGTGATGAAACGATCTTGTATGAATCTGGCCACGGCCATGAGATCCAAGAAGTTCGCATCATCAAAGGTCTAGATAACCCTGAACTAGACGAAGCTGTTGGCGAAGATCTGGCGAGCAGCGTTCGTGAAGAACTTGAATTGGTTATCGGCGCATGTCCTGAGTTTGATCACGAACTGTTCCTTGCTGGCGAATTGACTCCGGTTTACTTCGGTACTGCATTGGGTAACTTCGGTGTT
>NZ_JBFRVX010000969.1:0-5618 GCF_041475345.1 Vibrio sp. 10N.222.48.A3
TATTTACACGGCTATGCTTTGGCGTTGAACTGCAACCCAGACCGAACTGAACTCACCATTGAAATGGTCGAAAAGCCGCTGAGTTTATACTGTTTGGCACTCACCCAACTTAAGTGATTTGTGGGTGATCTTGACCGGGCTTCTAATTTATAGTCGACAATTACCTATAAATTTCAGGATTTAGCAGTAATAATCAATGAATAGATCGGAATAGCTTGTTCATTGAAAAGCTGTACGGAAAGTTTCTAAAGACGTCATCGTGAAAAGGAAGTCAGATACATGCCTGTGCTCCAACGCATCAGTTTAACGTTAATCTTAATCGCCGTTTTAGGTGGGTGTTCTTCACTTCCTGAAGGCATCGATCACCCGACAGAACCGCCAACCTCTCCTGCACCTAGTTCTTTATCGGTTCTAACCAATGAATTTCAGCCTGAAGCTTTAGAGCAAGGGACCACTGCGGTTCGTCTGCAAGAGTCTGGTTGGGATGCCTTGGCACAGCGATTAGCGCTGGTCGAAAGTGCCGAGCACACCATCGACATTCAATACTACATCTGGAACTCTGACGAATCGGGCAGTTACTTAGCCAGCCGTTTGTTAGCCGCGGCCGAGCGTGGTGTGAAGGTTCGCGTAATGCTGGATGATATCAACCTCAACGAACGTGAAGGTTTGTTGTCGGCACTGGATGCGCACCCTAATGTCGAGATTCGTATCTTCAATCCAACGCCAACACGCCGTGGTTTCAGTAAATGGTTGAGCTTTGTCGGTGACTTTTCTCGTTTAAATCGCCGTATGCACAATAAGTCGTTTACCGTAGATGACACTTTGTCTGTGGTGGGTGGACGTAATATTGGTGATGAATATTTCGACCTTTCTGATGAAATCAATTTCCGAGACCGCGATGTATTAGTCATGGGCTCGGTAGTTAACACCATCCAAACCAGTTTTGTTGAATACTGGAACAGCCGTTGGTCTTACCCTGTCGATATGCTGGGTGATGACGAACAACCTGATCTCTCGAAGATAGATAATATTGTCGTGCCGCATTATCAAAATTATCCTGAATTACCATTAGACCGTGAGGCTGCTGATGGCTTACTGAAAGAGGTGATTGGTGAGATGACATGGGTGAATGCGCGTTTTGTTTACGATCAACCCGTTCCTGATGACTCCGATAATACTGATGAACCGAAAGCGACTGCGATTCTTCTAGGGAAGTTAGCGAGCGAGTCGAAACAAGAGATCTTATTGGAATCCGCTTACCTTGTATTCGATGATGGTCAGCTTGAAGAATGGCAGGTATTGAACAACAAGGGCGTTGAGATAAAAGCGCTAACTAACTCTATGGCGTCTAATGATCTGGTGACTAATCATTCTGCTTATGCAGGCAGACGTTACGACATGTTGGAGCATGGCATCGATCTGTTTGAGCTAAAACCAGAATCTAAGCTGTGTGAAGCATCGACTCAAGACGTGTCTAAATGTGCGCCTGAGACGGCCTATGGCTTGCACGCTAAATCAGTCGTATTCGACCGCAGCATCGCGAGCATCGGCTCATTTAACTTCAACTTGCGCTCTACCTACTTGAACACGGAATCGGTTTTGATCATCGAGAATAAAGAGATTGCTGAAACGTTAGCAGACACCATTGAGCAAGCGATGAGTGAAGATAATAGCTGGCGCTTGGAACTGGAAGACGGTGATGTGTATTGGTATTCAGGCGATCAAAGCTGGGACAGCGAACCAGAAACGGGTAAGTGGGAACGAATGCAGTCAGGCTTTTTGCAATTGCTACCGATTGAGAAATATCTGTAAGCTAGCCGCCTCCGGATAAATAAAAATGTCAGCGTATATTACGCTGACATTTTTTGTTTGTGCTGCTGTTTGCTGTGGTTTGTTGCAAGCTCTTAACGGCTTAACGGCTTAACGGCTTAACGCTTGGTCAGCTGTTTACTGTTCAAGTAAGGCAGAATGTGCGGGCGAGATTCACCAGACAGCTTCTGTGTGATCTGTTGTGACCAACTGCTTTGCTTCTGATTGCTTGAGCGGTTCGCGTAGTAGCTTTGCATTGAATCGTCGTAGCTGGCAATTTCATCTAGGCTCAGTGGTTGATATTGGTTTTCGTGCATCACCACATGAGCAGGAAGGCGAGGCTTCACCTCTGGTTGTTGTGCCGGGTGACCTAAGCACATTCCGAACAATACGGCGGTGTGTTGTGGTAGTTCTAACAGTTCATCGACTTGTTGTGCGCTGTTACGCAGCCCACCAATGTATACGCCACCCAAACCTAGAGACTCGGCAGCCAGCATGCAGTTTTGCGCCATGATGCCAGAATCTACCGCGCCAATCAGGGTCAGTTCAGTAAAGTCGGTTTTCACTTCAGGGTTGATTTGAGCGTGGCGTTGATAGTCGATACAGAACACTAAAAACTCAGCCGCATTCTCAACGTAAGCTTGGTTACCTGCGTATTCAGCTAACAGTTTGCGCTTCTCTGTGTCTGTCACTCTCACGATAGAAACAGCCTGCAGTAAGCTCGATGATGAAGCCGCGAGGCCAGCCTGAATAATCACATCAAGTTGTGCTTTTTCAATCGGTTGATTTGTATATTGACGAATGGAGCGGTGCCCCAGAATAGTTTCAATCGTGCTGTTCATAACTCTCAGACAGTCCTTGTAATGATGGCGTAGAGAATCACAATAACGACAATTACCATGAGCGTAAAGGGCGTTAGAGCCTTTCTGGTTAGCGGTATGATATTCATGAAATCAAAAGGATTGCTGTCACAGCCAATCCTTTTTTCGTACTGTTTCCTGCTAGAAGCTAGAAGCTAGAAGCTAGAAGCTAGAAGCTAGAAGCTAGAAGCTAGAAGCTAGAAGCTAGAATGGAACGCTTAAGATCTCGCTTTAATGGCGAAGAGACAAAGTGACGAAGTGAACTCTGTTGGTCGAATAGCTGCCAGAAGGCTGAAATAGTCCTGAGTCAGCATTAATTTCACCATGGCCTAAATCTTGGTATTGGTAGCTCAATCCTAGGTTTAAGTCATTGGATATCTTCTTCTCAGCGCCGAATCCGATACGCCACTGTTTGTCGAGCGGGAGTAACACATCTCTGTTTTGACTGCTTACAGGGCTCGTGTCACCGCTCACTCCGCTGTACAGCAACCAATCCTCATATGCGTATTCCACACCAACCCCAAGAGAGTAGGTGGTTGAGTATTTGTCATCATAATCTTGCCATGTCTCCATGTTGGAGCTGAGTAGAAGGTTTAAGTCTTCATTTAATGAATGCTTCAACCCTAAGTTTAAGCTTCGAACCCAGGTCAGTTCAGAGCTAATTCCAAAAGCGTTGGCGTTATCAAGGGAAAGGTCGTGATCAAATTGGCCCTGATAGCTGACTCCCAATTGTGTGTTGTCACTGATGTGGTGATTGAGACTCAGACCGAACCCTAGATCAAGGCTATCCCCTTGGAGTTCGAGACCGTTCAAGGCTTGAGTTTCAAGCGCAGCGTGCTGCAATATCAAAGAACCACCAAGAGACAGCTGTTCATTGACCTGATATGACAATGACGACGTTAAGTTGAGTGCCGAAATGCTGTTTTCTTTGATCAATAAAGCAGGGTGCGCGCCAACGCCGTGTGAGTATTCAACGCCAGTGCCGCCAGCTGCATGCAATGCTGCGCCGACGACCCATTGGTCATTGAGCCTTGATGCGTAAGACAAATGAGGGAGAACATCCGCGCTGCTTCCTGTGGTCGAAGCCGAGTTATCGTCACGGACAAAAGTGGTTTCAACATCGAGGTATTGAACGCCGAGAATCCAAGCACTTTCTTCAATAGCCGATAACCCTGCAGCGTTGGTGAGCACGGCGGATGCATCGTTCGCGGTTACGTTCCCTGTGCCTGCCGTGCCGACGCTTTTAGTGGTCGCAATCTGAGATAGATTTAACCCTCCCGCGTGAGCAAGAGAGCTGACTATCCCTGTTACTAACAGAGACAGTGTGATGAAAGGTGTTTTCAAGAATAGAGCCTCATTTTCATTGTATGAGTTATGTTGCTAGCAGTTTGAGTCATGTATTTAGGGATAGAACGAATTGCCACGAGCGAACACTAAGAACGCCGTGGCAATCGACTTGATCTACTTAATTGACCTAAATGGGGCTAGAGTATTTCAACTTGTGGCAATGGGTATTCATTGTCGAGAACGGCTTGAGTTGGCTCATACAGGCGCATGTGAAGATAGAAGTCATCTTGAGGGGCTGGCAGCCAGTTACACGTTGGATCGGACGGTTTTACGTATTGAATGCATATTGGCAAGGTGCCGTCTTCTGCGTATTTCAGCTCATCTTTACGATTGGTCGAGATGGAGTAGCGTTGAATGAAGTTCTCAACCATGAACAGGTTTTTAGCGTCGTACATGGTCAACGACCAAAAGGCGTCAGCGGGTGCATCGGCAGGCATGGTCATTCGATATTGATTGTCTCCCGACAGCTGCTCGCCATTCGAGTCCGTGTATCGATTTGGGTAGAGTGCTCGCTCTGGCACATTCAAACCAGCCGCACGCATATTGATGCTCGCTCGGCTCAGGTAATCATTTCCGTAGCGGCCACCCTCGTACATCATCGACCAGCCATTATTGACATCACCGATGCTTCGACCAGCGTATTGAATGATCTGTTGTGAAGACTCAATCGCGCGCATTAACCCTTTTTTCTGTGCAGAAGTTAGTGCTTCCGGGTTAAAGGGGGTCGTTCCTCCAATACCAATTTGTTGGAATTGATCAACGATGGCAGCATCTTCTGGAATCGGGTTTTTACGTAGTTCACGGTCAATTAGCGAATACCACTCTAACCCTTCAGGCCTCGCCATGGGTGGGATGCGACCTGTCGAAGCTTTGAGCTCTACGATGTCGTGTTCTGCGCCGAGTTGATCAAGTGGGTAGCTGAGGAATTTATCGTGAGTAACCAATGCGTCATTGAGATCTTGCTCGCCAAATACGCCCGTTCGTTGAATTAACCAAACCATAGGAGTGCGAGACTCTACGATACGATCAATCCCCTCTGGCACTTCGCCAGCCCATCCTTTGTTAACCAACAGCACTTTTGAACCTTGGTCGCCGACATTCTTCACATGCAGATCTTCAATCGAATCTGAGTAAGCATCCAATAGCTGAACAATGTAATAACGGTTATCGGTGCGAGGAATATCAATCACCATTGGACCTGATAAATCCAGATCGTAGTGAGCTTGTGAGTAGAGCGTATCGTTGTTGACGGTAGGTACAATTCTATCCTGAGGTCCGGATAGAACGCGCGTTTTACCCATCTCATTCAATGGTGCCATGGCGTTGTCCATTGGCGCATCAACAGATGTGGTCGTTTGCCTAACCGCTGCCACGGTTAATGGGCCTGTACCATAGATAAATGCTTGAACACCTAGGTTGTAAGCGAGCTCTTCTTCAGGATTAATAGATTGTTGGGCAAGGGATGGCATCGCGATAATACTGGATAAAGAACACACTAAACTGGTCAGTACACTTTTCTTATAGAGGAGCTTTCTCATGGAACACCTTAGATCGTAGGAACAGGATTAGGCATTTATCATATGAGCAAGTGAGATTAAGGAG
>NZ_JBFRVX010000970.1:0-3926 GCF_041475345.1 Vibrio sp. 10N.222.48.A3
CAAAGGTTTGTGCCATTGCGTAGTTTTGACCGTGGTTGGTCAGTGTTTCAATGATTACCGATACGTTAGGGTCGCCTTCCTTCACACGGAAGATTGACGCGCCACCCATGCCATCAAGTGGTTTTAGAATCACGTCACCGTGCTTCTCGCGGAATGCTTTAATTTTTTCAGCTTTACGAGTCACGATGGTGGTTGGTGTGAGTTCAGGGAACCATGCCGTGAACAACTTCTCGTTACAGTCACGTAAGCTTTGTGGCTTGTTTACGATCAGTGCGCCGTTCTCTTCAGCACGCTCAAGAATGTAAGTCGCGTAGATGTACTCAGTATCAAACGGAGGATCTTTACGCATCAGTACCGCATCTAAATCGGATAGCGCGATAGTCTGTTCTGATTTGAACTCGTACCAACCGTTTGGATCTTCTTTTAGTTCAACAACCTTAGTGTCAGCAATGGCTACGCCTTGATCTAAATGTAGATCATCCATTTCCATGTAATGGATTTCGTAACCACGACGCTGAGCTTCAAGCATCATGGCAAAGCTAGAGTCTTTTTTGATGTTAATGGATGAAATTGGATCCATTACGATGCCAAGTTTGATCATTTCTTTCTCCTAGCCTAGATCGCCAAAACGGACTTGTAAGGCAGTAATTGCGGTTAGAGCAGCAGTTTCGGTACGAAGTACACGTGGACCGAGTAGCGTCTCTTCAAATTTGTATTGTTCTGTCATGCCGATTTCTTCAGCGGACAGTCCGCCTTCAGGACCGATCAATAGGCGCACCTTACTGATGGGTTCTGGAAGGGTGTTAATTGAGTATTTTGCTCGAGGGTGCAGGTTTAGCTTCAACGCTTCACTCGGTTCGCTGCACCACTCTTCAAGCTGCATGATTGGGCGAATAACCGGAACCGTATTACGGCCAGATTGTTCACATGCTGCGATAGCAATCTTTTGCCACTGTGCGAGCTTTTTCTCGAAGCGTTTAGTATCAAGCTTAACGCCACAGCGCTCTGAAATAAGAGGGGTAATGGTGTTCACACCAAGCTCAACCGATTTCTGAATCGTGAATTCCATTTTGTCGCCACGTGAAATCACTTGGCCTAAATGTAAGTCTAACGGAGATTCGCTGCTGCGCTCGATACGTTCAGTAACATTAACTGTGACGTTCTTTTTTGATACTTCAGCAATTGTCGCAGGGAATTCAGCGCCACTGCCATCAAATAGAAGAACATCTTGACCTTCTTTCATACGAAGGACTCGACCAACATGACCCGCGGCATCTTCGTCTAAAGCGAGTGAACCTAACTGATGAATGCGTTCTGGGTGATGGATGCGAGGGATTCTCATGCTGGTAAACCTATAAATATGTTCATTTGGGTATTTTGTCTCTGCCTAACATGGATGCTTTTAGTTGAAAAAACAAGGGTAGCGCAAGAGTTTCAGGGGCAATTCTGAAACTCTTGTTTGAGATGGAGGCAATTGGAGATGTTGGTTGCCTGAGTCGTGTTATTTACAAGCAGGAAAAACAAACGGGTTGTGATTACCTTGGATCGCATAGATTCGCTCATCACGCGTACATTCCCACTTATCGACAGGGAATTGCTTGTTCCACGCCATCATCAGGTTAGTCTGCTGCTTAGATAGTTTGAAGCCGTACTCTTGGCTCATATAAAGATAAGTACGCGCGATAGAACCTTTTGCTCTGTCTGGCGGCATCACTTTGCGCTGCTTGAAGTTGACCTGCATTTCACATTGACCATAGCTAACGCCATCCATTCCATTCCACTGACTGAAATTGTAATTAGAGCGATCACCGTTAACCTCGCCAATGGCCGGAGTCAGATTATGAAGATCGGCTTCCATGGATTTGAATACTTTGTCGTTGCGAGTGCAGTTCTTACGTCCGCCATCTTGCCAGCACTGACGCTGGTGGCCGAATTGCCAAGCTGGAACCACGTGTTCCCACTCAATACGGGAAGCGCGCTTTTGCTGTTTTCTCACTTGATAACCACAGCCGTCGAGGTCGGGGATACCTTTCTTTTTGTCTTTCCAAGTGATGTCACAACCACAATAAAATGAAGTCGGGTGATCGAGATAAATCTTCACCGCTTCTTTTTTAGCTTTGGAGAACGAACTTGGTGGAGCGGCGAAAACGCTTTGGGTTACCAGTAGGCCAAATACTATTGATAGGTAAAAGGACATCGATAGGCCAAATACTTTTGGAGAGGTTTTTTGCATAGAAAAAGACTGATGAAAGTATGATAAACAACAGTCTAGCACTCAAATGTTAGTTCACTCTATTACATTTATTCGCGTTATCTTATGAGCTCAAGACTTAGCTCAATTGAAGGCCGGTAAAAGCTAAGGTTTGCTGGCATTGTTGGCAACGATACGTTGATTGGTTGCGGATGACTTTGTTGTGTCGTCTTATCGACAGGGGATAAGTGGTGCAATCACAGCGATACTCAAAAGTTTTGCCCTGCACTGAGGTGATTTCCAAGCTGTGTGTGGTTCTGGCCGGTACATTGAATACCTTTTCCATCACGTATTTCCACTCATTGCCGTGAGGCCTAACTCGTCCGAAGACCTGATATGTGATCAGATGTGCGAGTTCATGAGGTACGACTTCGCTAATAAAGGCGTCTTCATTTTCGCTGAATAGCACTTGGTTGAGTTTTATCTCGTTTAACTGGAGGTAGGCTTTTCCCGCTGCCTTTCCTCTTAACTTGTAAGTGACGGTTGGGCATGGAAATTCACGAGAAAAATGTTGATTAGCAATAGCTAGGCATTCGCCCAGTTTTTTATTTACTCGATGTTGTTGCGGGGTGTAAGACAAGCGTTGTTAACTCCAAAAAAAAGCCTCAGCGTTTAAGCTAAGGCCTCATCATAACATTGCTCATCGATCGTGAAACGATTTAAACATGATGTTTCTTTTTGATGACTTCGTGGTAAGCATGCCAGGTTCCGTAACCAAGTAATGGCATCGTTACAATCATACCCACACCGTAGGTCGCGAAGCCGACTAAGATACCAGTACCAATGATACCCGCCCAAACGACCATCGCAGGGATGTTTGATTTAACAGCGTTGAAGCTAGTAAAAATCGCACTCATTACATCTACACGTCTTTCCATCATTAGTGGAATTGAAAATGCTGAGATACTAAATATCAGGCTAGCGATAACAAAACCAATCACAGACCCTGTAATTAAGAAGGGAGCAAATTCGGTCAATGGTGCCCCTTGTACTGAAGGGTAAAGTGCGTGCAATAATGCAGCGATACGCATCCAGAATATCATCGCAACCATTAATACAATCGCAAACGCCCATTGGTGGGTTGAGTTGCGTGTGATGGCTTTCATCGAGTGAAGTAGGCTAGCGTTGTGCCCCTTTTCTCTTTCCCAGGCTGCGTCATATAAGCCTAGGGCAAGAAACGGCCCTATTAGCATGTACACAATCAAGCTTGGCATAACGACTAAATGTGTTCCTTGCCATTGGACAAGTTGAACAATGGCGATGGCCGCACCCATAAAGCACAAACCGTAAAATGCGCTGATTAATGGCATTCTCACTAAGTCGTGCAGAGCAAGCGACAACCAATGAAAGGGCGCTGAAATGCTCACCTGATAAGATGGTATTGTACGAGCGTATTCTGAGTCTTTGATTTCTTTTTGTTTATCGTCGAAGTCTTGTGTATTCAATGTACGAGGCATAGATCCTCCTTGATCAGTTTTCTACCTGCGCTGCAGTTAAATTGCAGCGAACGAAACTCGATGCCCGACTTGGCGACGTCTTTGATGTAAGCGCGCATCAGCTAAATAGTTCACGAAACAAAGTCTGATATTGATTTGTTCGTTAACATTATTTTAACTATTGACCGTGAAGCGGCAAATATCAACTTTTGACAGGCTGTTATTAGGGCGTGTTGACC
>NZ_JBFRVX010000971.1:0-796 GCF_041475345.1 Vibrio sp. 10N.222.48.A3
GGTTATAGGAGCAATGATTCTCTTGGTTTATCATCTGATTATGATGATAACAGAACCTTATCTATACGTATTCGTGAATAATTTTTTTAGGGTCAAGAAGGACTTTAAATTGAAATTTAAGGGATCCCAATAAGGTTAGCAATTTCGCCTTATATCCTCGCTCGATCGGGCGGGGATATAAGGCGTCAGTCGCGATAGCGGCTTAATCTGGTGTTAGGTGTTATTGGCTTTCTACATATGCTTTAAGAGTTTCTATTGTTGCCCCTCCTGCTGTACAAGCAAAGTAATATCGCGACCATAAGCAGCGCTTTTGCTTTGCCTTGTTAGGTGGGTATCCTGCAATCTAAGCATTCTTGATGATATGGATTTGAGGTTATTCACCATCACGCTAATTGACAACTTTGGCGGATATGATAACAAGACTAATAGGGAAAATTTGCAGAATGGAACGATCAAAAACACTGCATTTTAATAACTTAAATTTCCAACGCTAGTACTACTTGGAGAGCCTCACCCACTCTTGCCTCACGTTGTTTCCCTCAATGGAGAGCACCAATGAAACCAAGATTCCGACACAAACGTCAACACAGTGCGCGATTAAAAAACTAAAACACCCACCATGATATGTCCCCTGAAAAACAACCCGAATCACTCTTTGTTCTCGATATGCTCGACGGCAACGACTGGTGACCCCTTGTACTCACTAATCCAGCTTACGCAACATAGAGGTTACACCCTAGAGCCTTATCATCACGATTAATCACTCAACCCCCGTCCCAAGCCTTGCCATTGCAAG
>NZ_JBFRVX010000972.1:0-5287 GCF_041475345.1 Vibrio sp. 10N.222.48.A3
GTGTAAGTGTAAGGAGCTTGGATACCTAGCGGGATACCAAGAGCCCAGTAACCTAGCAAGAAGATAGACCAACCGATTAGCATAGCAATCGAGAATGGCATCATTAGAGAAGCTAGAGTACCGATACCTGTCGACTTAACGTAACGTTGACAGTAAACAACAACCAGTGGGAAGAACACCATCAGTGGAGAGATGATGTTAGACACTGAATCGCCTACACGGTAAGCCGCTTGAGATAGCTCAGGAGAGATACCCACAACCATTAACATAGGAACTAAGATAGGACCAATAAGAGCCCACTTAGCTGAAGCTGAACCTACAAGAAGGTTAACTGAAGCCGTTAGTAGAATCATACCAACAACCGTTGCTTCACCAGGAAGATCCATTGCTTTCAAGCCTTCAGCACCGTAAAGCGCCAGCATAGTACCGATGTTTGATTGAGCAAATGCTGATAGGAACTGAGCACAGAAGAACGACATTACAATGTATGCGCCCATCGTTGCCATCGTCTCAGACATTGCTTTGATAACATCATTACTATTCTTGAAGGTACCCGCTACACGGCCGTAGACGATACCCGGAATAATAAACAGGATGAAGATCAGAGGAACGATAGACTTCATTACTGGTGCTGAGAACGCCGTTAGTTCGCCTTCTGGTGAACGAAGTGCTGAGTTTTCAGGCATTAGAGCCGCGATAAGCAGACCAATACCGGCAACCATTGCCCAACCAGCGAATTTGAATGCTTTAGATTCAATGGCTGTAAACGTACCTAGATCAGGTGCTTGTTCTGCATCTTCATCGACAGGCGTATTGGCAAGACGAGGCTCGATGATTTTCTCTGTAACGTACCAACCAATTGCCACAATTAGAATTGAAGACAAACCAGTAAAGAAGATGTTCGCTAGAGGGTTGATCACGTATGCAGGGTCAAGAACGTTTGCCGCTGTTTGAGTGAAACCTGCTAGTAGCGGATCAATACCTGAAGGAATGAAGTTCGCTGAGAAACCACCTGATACACCAGCAAACGCTGCTGCAATACCCGCTAGAGGGTGACGACCCGCTGCGTGGAAGATGATACCGCCAAGAGGGATTACTAGAACGTAACCTGCATCTGCTGCTGTGTGAGACACGATAGCAACAAGAATTAGCATTGGCGTTAGCAACTTAGCTGGCGTGAAGTTAAGCATCTTCTTAAGGCCAGTCGTAATGAAGCCTGAAGAGTCAGCAACGCCAACACCTAGCATAGCAACAAGTACGATGCCTAGCGGTGCGAAGCCTGTGAACGTGGTAACCATATTCGCTAGGAAGCTAGCAAGCGCTTCACCAGTAAGTAGGTTGTTTACTTCAAGAGCAGCACCCGTTTGAGGGTTGATTAAGTCGAATGAAAGATTCGATAAAAGTGCAGATGCTACCCATACAATAACTAGAGCCCAGAAGAACAGAATTGCTGGATCTGGAATTTTGTTGCCGGCGCGTTCAATGAAGTTTAGAAAGCGGTCCATACCACTGATCTTCTCAGTCGATGGTGCTTTTTTTACGGCTTGGTTACTCATTGTAACTCCATATGTGATGTTGTTTGTTTAGGCCTAATATAAGTTTTGACCATGGCCTATTGGTACAGCACATATTCTATTAAAGTCGCTGTTAAAAAGCACAAGGTTCCACATCATTTTCCATAAATGGAGACATATTTTGCAAAAATACTGTACAACAGCAACAATATAAAAACACAAAAAACACCATTCCATATACAGAGTTTTAACTGGCACGTAAACAATGTCCGAGGAGTGAAAACTATCAGTAAAGGAGAAGCGTAGGGCTTGGCATGCAGTAAACGTTTGCTTAATAGATCAATCAAACTCACTGTATTTGGAGAGCATAGTTTCGAGGTGAATGCTTTGCGCACGGTTCATGCGATCTCGCCATGCAACAGTCACCGTAATGTTTTTCAAAGCGTGAGACAAGGCACCACTGGCATTTGTCACCTCACAGCTCATCGTATACCCAGAGCCCGACAAACCAGATAAAGGATCCGAACTTGTCGCATTGCGACAGTAGTCCGCTTGATTGAGATCCGTAAAAAGGATTAACCCTACAGCTCCCCCCACATCCGATACACGAGTTCGATAATACTCCATCTGCCTTTCAGCAAAATGAAGCGCTTCTACACTGTGCAACGCGTAATCCGATTTTTGTTCTGCATAGACCTGTAGCTTAACCAACCCTAGCGAAGCGATACCGATCAATAGAAAAGAGATCAGGACCTCTATCAAGCTAAAACCGGAATGTTTATAAGTCATTCCATGATCCCTTTTTCCATTTGGCTTTCAAAGGAACACTATGGGGGTTGTATTCACCTGTGTAATCTAAGTTAATCGAACCTTGAATTGTCGATAACCCGCCAACTGAATCAAAGAACATCCCTCCCTTGGGAAAAAAAGAAGCAAATCCAATATAAACCGAATTGTTCTGCACTAAGCCGGCGATAGGTATCGTATTTGGAACTTTGGCCCATAAGCCGCTCAATAGGTCCGTATCAACATCAGGGGAGGCTGGTTCGTCGTATATGCTCATATCATTTAGGTGATAAAAGGAACCATCAAACACACTTGCATTACCGTTCGCAACGATGCCATCTTGAATCACTAATGAACGTGGAGTAATAACACCGGGGATAGGTTCTACCACATTAATTGGTGGGTGATAGACCACGCAATCACCGATCACCCACACCTTATCTTTGCCACTAGTAAAGGCGTTATTAATCGCTTGGCTACACTTATTACCTTGATACTTCCCGTTGAATAAATCAATGTGCTTGGGGGGAGATACAGTCCTGTCAATGAGGTCAATCACATGATAATCACGCTTAATCTGGTCAATATTTTCTGGCGTTTTAGATACCCCAAAGTAATTAGAGAAAGTATCGATGGCTGGGTCAAATTTGAAATCTGATTGAAAAGCATTTGAAGGCAATGACCCAACTGAATCAATGGTTGCATTGCGGTTAATATCGGTTGTCGGTTGGCAAGACTCAAAGGTAGGAAAAGGAGGGAGACCGCCCGTAGGTGTGATTGTCTTCAGACGCCCGCCGCCTTGGTTTTTATAGATCACACTATCTAAGAACCGAACAGACACACATTCGTTAATACCACCGACCGCAGTAAGACTAATATCTGGGGTAATATCGATATTGTGATCAGAAATAAACTCCAAACTCGAATTGGTTTGCATCGCCCCTAGCCCCGACGAATTGTTAAAACTTATCTCTTTGTTCAGAGATAAATAGTGAGCACTCGACACCAATATATTCGGTGTTAGGTTATCTGATTTCAACGTAAGGACTTTCGACTGCTGACAGTGATTCATTAAATCATTGGGAATTGCCGTGAGATCATTTTCAGCTATATAGGTAAAACCACACTCCAACCCAGCCTCGGCGTTCCAATGAGCTTTGCGGACTTGAACTTCATTCTGCGCGACCTTAATTTGATGAAAAACGCTGCGATAGGTGCCCAAAGTAACAATTAAAGCACTCAACACTAAAACAGATGTGATTAACAACGTAGCCACTCCAGCTTGCTGCTTTACCGAGGTCATTGCCAATTCCTTTGCTTAACGGTTATAGCGACGCCTTTAGAGATCCCAGCACTCGGAATTGACGCAACAATATTCAAATCAGTGAGCGTAGTGCTCACCCCATTTTTGCTCAACACTTGTGAGGATATTGATAAATCGTCGACGGAAATAATGCTATCGTCGAAAAGTGAGTAGCATGAGGTAACTTGATCATGGGCTAAAATGTTCCCTGGAGTAAGAACGCCCTTTTCACAAACTTTCAATCGAGTCCCCTCCTTTTTATACACGATATTCCTGTAATTTTTTCCGTCAGTTGATCCCTCTTTCAAATAGACGAACCCCACCTCAACACCACCGCTAACATGAATCGTATTAACGGCATTTAATAGCTTCAGGGACTCTCCATTTGAACCATCGTAGCCTGCTCGTTGAATATCTTCTTTCATTACCTGCATCGTGCTCGTAAGGTTTTGCAGCAGCAATAGCTCAATGCCTTTGTCTTTGGCTATTCTGTGCCCCGTCATAAATACGCTGCCGATAATAGCAATCGCGAATACACCAATAACGGAGGTGACCATCAGTTCAATGAGAGATGCGCCCTTTTGCTTTCGCAAGCTTCTGCTGCGGGCCTTAGCAAGCATAGTAACCATACTGAGCGCCTGATTCGCCGCACACTTTAATTCGCCCCGGAGGGCTAGATAGTTTAATCAAAAGCCGGTCGGTTGAAGCTCTTTTAGGAGCCAAGTAAATCGTACCTCTGGCAGGCCTTCCTCTTACACTTTCAAAGCTGATTTTTGAGCCTGTATAGTTATGAGAAAACGATAAATCTCGAAACGGTTCTCCCGACAACATCAGCAATGTATCACCAGACAGATCTTCCGTAGGCTTCAACCATACTGTCCACTCCCCCGTAGATTGCTCTTCATTTTTAGCCGTCGAGAAATGTACCCAGAGTTTTTGATTTCTTTTCACAGACTCAGACTTTGCCTGTACTAAGAAACCATTCAACTCCCCAGCAAGGCGCTGTATCTTGACTGTTTGGGTGACTGAACTAAAACTCGGAGCAGCCGTCGCTACCAATATCGACAGTATCGACACCGTTATTAACAGCTCTAATAAAGTAAACCCGCGAGTCATTTCCCAAATTCCTATGTAATCAGGTGCGTAAGCATATTTAATCTTGCACCGATGCTACCACCCGAGAAAAATGGACAGGGTTATGAAAGGAAACTACTCGTGAAGATTCGAATAAAAAGATGTAACAACAACAATTTAAGTATGAAAGGAATGACACTGATCGAATTATTGATCGCTGTTGCCATTGTAGGAGTACTCAGTGCAATAGCTTATCCAAGCTACACAAGCCATGTTTTAAAATCGCATCGGATGACAGCGATAGGAGATATGGCAAAAATTCAACTTGAACTTGAGAGTGCTTACGCCGGAAATTATGCCACGGCTGCTGGAAACATAGTTTCTGGAGGGACGTGCTCGTTTTGCGATACCGATACAAGCAGGTATACACTAACAATTTCGGCTAGCAGTACCTCATACTCCATTCAAGCTGAACCACACGCACCACAGACAAATGATGACTGCTTAGACTCACCGACTGATATTCTGGAGTTACATCACTCAGGTGTTTCAGAGCCTCAAGCGTGTTGGAAGTAACAAGAGGAGACACTAAAGCCTCTAGGGGGTGATC
>NZ_JBFRVX010000973.1:0-1239 GCF_041475345.1 Vibrio sp. 10N.222.48.A3
AGCGCTACACCTTATCCAACATATTCGTGACGAAAGCCATAATCATGCTATTGCCGGGCACAGAGCAAAACGTGGTAAAACGCGTAGAACCAGTGCACTTGAAGGAATTGAAGGGGTAGGGCCTAAGCGTCGTCAATCTTTGTTGAAATATATGGGTGGCTTACAAGAACTTAAGCGCGCAACTGTCGAAGAAATAGCCAAAGTGCCGGGCATTAGTCATTCTTTGGCAGAAAACATTTATCAAGCATTGAAACAATAGTAAAAATCCCGCACCATTAAAGCGCAATTGATAAGAGCCTAATAATATGCGTTTGAATATACCTAACATTTTGTCCTTACTGAGACTATTTTTAATCCCAGTATTCGTTGTTGTTTTTTACCTACCTTATGAATGGGCTCCTTTTGCTGCTGCAATGGTGTTTTGGGTAGCGGGTTTTACTGACTGGCTAGATGGCATGCTGGCTCGTAAACTAGGACAAACGTCTCGCTTTGGTGCCTTTATTGACCCCGTGGCGGATAAAGTGCTCGTTGCTACTGCTCTTATCTTAGTTACCGAGCACTATCACTCGATCTGGGTGACTATTCCCGCGGTGACCATGATTGGTCGTGAAATTATCATCTCGGCGCTTCGTGAATGGATGGCTGAAATCGGCAAACGTGCAAGCGTTGCGGTATCTTGGGTTGGTAAAGTGAAAACCGTTTCTCAGATGTTCGCTCTTTGGGTACTTATCTGGCGATACGACGACTGGATGGTTTGGGTGGGTTACATTGCACTCTATGTTGCAACCGTTCTTACTTACTGGTCAATGGCGCAATACTTGATGGCCGCCAAAGATGATTTGTTAGACGAAAAACACCATTGATGAAGAAGCGAGCTGAGGCTCGCTTTTTTGATCTTTAACCTAAGGTTAAATTATCAATAGTGGATATCTAATGTGATATAGATCTCCTTTGAATAGCCTGTCCACAAAGTGCTTTGCACACAAAGTCAGCTATTTAGCCTGTTTCGTATAAAATCTATTCAAACGAATTAAAAATACAAAAATAATATTGACTCAAACGCTCGAATCCGTAGAATGCATCCCGTACCCAAGAGGATGGCAATAAGCGATTCGATTGGAGTTACTAAGGCGCCTTGGCAGAGTGGCTATGCAGCGGATTGCAAATCCGTGGACCTCGGTTCGACTCCGGGAGGCGCCTCCATTATCTCTTTCGTAGAGTAATGAAAATGCGATACTA
>NZ_JBFRVX010000974.1:0-4158 GCF_041475345.1 Vibrio sp. 10N.222.48.A3
TGCTAGTACTTTCTTGATAAAAGTCAGTTTTCATATAACGGAAATTCTGAAGAAATGCCCAATTTGAGTTGAAATCATGGTTAAACTTATAACCAGTAATAAAGAAATCACGTTTGATGGTGTTGTAATTAACATCCCCGGCAAATGTCGAAGGTGATACTTTTCCTGATTCAATCGCCGCTAATGGGAGTGTCACGTTCTGACCTAATGCAGGGTCATTCTGATAATAAAGATTGAAGTTAATAAAGGTTTTATCAGACACATACCAATCGATTGATGGCGCAATCACATAGCGCTCTTCCTCAACACCGTCTACTTGCGTATCTTTCTTACGACCCAGAGCAACCAAGCGATAAGCAACGTTGTCACTCAAAGCACCCGTTGTATCCATTGAAGCTTCAACTAAGTTATCTAAACCCGTTGCTAAGCCAATTTTCGTAGACTCTTCGAACTTAGGCGCTTTTGCAATGATATTAACCATGCCTCCTGGTGGCATTGATCCGTAAAGAACCGATGTTGGACCTTTAAATATTTCCAAACGCTCCATCGCAATAGGATCAATCTGAGGTTGTACGTTCCATCCAGGAAGGATTGGCAACATCATTCCGTCATAATAGTTATTCGTAGAGTCAAAACCGCGAATTTTAACCCAATCACTAAGAACCACTGCACCACCTTTATTCTCGGTTGATACACCTGGTGCATAGCGAAGAGCTTGCATTACAGACTTAACACCACGTTGTTCCATCTGTTCGCTTTCGATAACGTTAAGTGTTTGCGGCGTTTCTTCTGGTGCTAAAACGGTTTTCGTTGCTGTATTACGGTAGGCTTTACCCATAACAGTAATAGTTTCTACATTCGAATCTGCCGAAGTAGCGGTATCTTCCGCGAATGCTTGCGCTGAAAACGCAGTCAGCAACGCGACTGCCAATGATGAATACTTAAAACGAGTGTGAGTGGTCATGATTCCCTCGGTACCAATGCTTAATTGTAAATAGTAATAAATCTCATTTGCATTGTATGTATCTAGAGGTAGGATAATTAACAATTTGGTGCAAGTTCAAAAAGAACTTGGCCTATTTTGAGTAAAACTAGGTCAATTGCTGATTAAACACACAATTGATCTAGTAACATTTGACCTAGTAGCGTTTGACCTTGTAGCCTTTGACCTTGTAACACAAAGGCTTTTGAGAAGGGGGGAGAAAGTCGGAGAGCTGAAATATGACTACGATTTAATAATAGGAACCCAGTACTCCATTTCCGCATCAGAAGCATGAGCTTGATAACCAAATGGGTACATCTCAAGTTCATAACCATCAACGCCACGATAACCTGAATTTGGAAGCCAATTAAGCACAAACCAACTTAGAGTATGGGGTAGATGCTCTATAGGACCACGGTGCTTCACTACAGCATAGGTTTGCTTCGGAATCGTCAGCACCTCTAACTTATCAGAGATAATACTAGGCAGTTGCGGGATAGAGATCTCGTCATGAAGCTCAACGCCCGCCCAATAGTAAATATTGGTTCCGTCAAAACAAGACTGAGTCAGGTCAACAACGCCAATAAACTGGAGCATGTTGGCGTCAGGGATTTCAACCTCACCTTCTAAACGTGACCATAGCTGAGGGACTTTCTGCGCGAAGTCTTGCGTGAGTGAAAACAAGCCACTGATTTCTGATGTCATTCCTTTCACTAAGAAAGACTCTCTTTCATCAATGCGTACTTCCACAAAGCTTAACGCCCTATTTTCTGAATTACTCGCCGTTTCAGATACTTGTATCGGCTTTTTTAACCCTACTCTTTTGCCTGCTTTTCTATACTGACTTGGGCTTACCCCAAACATTTGCTTAAACGAACGGCTAAAGCTTATTTCTGAATTGAATCCGAGACCAAGCGCAATATCGATAACACGATCTTTTCCATCAAGCAGCTCTTCGGCAGCCTGACTTAACTTTAGCTCTCTCACATAGTTCGCCACGGTAAGCCCGGTTTCGGCTTGAAACACTCTTTGCAGCTGCCAACGAGACCAACAGCTTTGCGTCGCTAAATCTTCTAGCGATAACGCAGAGCTAAGATTCGCATGGATATAAGCCAGAACGCGGCTGATACGGTCAAATGCAGGTGTGTTCATATTCAAGCTTTCATCTTCTCTATTTTTGACTAGGGCGTGTTGGGTTCAACAATACTTTTATCACTTAAAGTGGCTTTTATCACTGAAAAAAGGACAGCCCATCCAAACTTTATAAATCTCAAAAACGTAAAAAGCACCGAGTAGATGCTCCATTTTGTATGGTTATCCTCGACTATGTTCGTTATGATAACGCAACTGATTCTCATTTATTGATTTAAGATGCTTCCCCAACTGCACAATATTATCACTCGTCGGAAAGCCCCGTCCCTACATCAAAAAATCTTCGCTTACTCAAAACAAGTGACCCCTTATTTAAGCGGAAGCTTTGGTGCACTTAATAACAAGAGCATTGCGGTAACAAATGAGAATAGCCATAAAGAGCTCAAACGAGTTTACGATGGTCTTTCGCAAAGCCACCCAGAAGCAGGCAAAGCGTATTGGTTAACACGAACCTGGGATCTCGTGTGTTGGCAGCCTATCTATGTGACTTTCATTTCTATCTATGGGCTTCATTCATTGCCCGACATCAAGAATATCGGTCAATTTAGATACAAAGAGTTCATTACTGGCTACCGCTTCTTTAATGGTGATCATCAACATGGCTCACCAGAAGAGCTGATTCCCGATGCTGGTGAAGCCATTCTTGCACTGACTGAGTTTTATCGAAGCCAGATCAGTGAATGGACACGTATTCGCCCAGGATTTACCAATCATTTATTGGCCGATCTATTGTTAGGCAGTTTGATAAAACTTCAGCAACACGAACCAAGCCTGACCAACGATTACATTACTGCGCAAGCTAAACTTTGGCTAGAAGCATGCCAGTTGTCTGAAAATCATTTAGACAGCCTTAAAGTGGATTCTAGTTCGGGGATGTTAAAACTGATCAGAATCAGCTGCTGCCTGGTTTATAAGTGCGATTCAAGAAAGTACTGTGATAATTGCCCTAGGCATCCAGACAACAAAAAAATCGCTTAGTCACGCCATTTATTAAAGTTCAATACGACGAGCCTTCTCCATTGAGCTTCGCTACTGACCTAATTACAGGACTGACATGTTTCAGCTTTCAAACATCAAAGTTATTCGTGATGAACGAACCATTCTCTCAATCGAAGACCTCGCGATTCCGACCAATGAACTGACAGTCGTTCTTGGCCATAATGGTTCGGGTAAATCTACACTCGTTAATTTGCTCTCTGGGCAGATGTCGCCGGATCACGGCAGCGTGGAACTAGACGGCACTTCCCTCTCTTCATTCAAAAGCAAAGATTTAGCGAAAAAAATTGCTTATTTACCGCAAAAGCTCCCCGCTTCTGCTGGCTTAACCGTAGAAGAGTTGGTTCGTTTAGGACGTTTCCCATGGAGAGGCGCGCTAGGCCGTTGGAATTCAGAAGATAAGTCGATTATCCAACAGGCGATGGAAAGAACCGGTGTCACTGAATTCTCGCAAGCCTTGGCGGATGATTTATCTGGAGGAGAACGTCAACGCGCGTGGGTATCGATGTTGTTGGCTCAACAATCACCAGTACTAATCCTTGATGAACCAACTTCGGCACTGGATGTGCATCATCAGTTTCAGCTTATGGGTTTACTGTCTGAACTCAACAAAACGGAAAATGTTGGGGTGATCGTCATTTTGCACGATTTGAACTTAGCACTGCGTTACGCGACACACATCGTTGCACTGAAAAAAGGTCAGATTGCTTTTGAAGGCAGTGCGGATAAGTTACTTGATGAACAAGCGCTATCAGCTTTGTATGAGTCTTCGATTCGACTGATCGATCATCCAGTTCCAGCTAAGACAGCAGCAAGCGAGAAGGTTGCAGTCGTCTGTGAATAGTTCGGGCATTTCAGCTTAAGTCTAAGCTCTAAGCTCTAAGCTCTAAGCTCTAAGCTCTAAGCATAAAGAAGGCCATTGAAGTCTCAGAACTTTAATGGCCTTTTCGTTTTTCACTCGCTAGCTAAATAATTAACTAATTAACTAGCTCAGCTGCGACTCTCTCGCTTCTTGACTACTGAAACCA
>NZ_JBFRVX010000975.1:0-812 GCF_041475345.1 Vibrio sp. 10N.222.48.A3
CAAACAGCTCGCTGTATTCTGAATACAAGCGCTTGTAGCTCGATGCAAACATAGTGTCGGCACCAAGAAACTTTAAGTAATCCATTTGCACTATCGAGTCGGCTAATACTCTGTCAGCCTTTTCCTTTAGCACTAAGATCGAGTCATAATTTGATCGAATCAACGCGATTTTTTCATCAAAGGCTTCAGCGTAAGTTAATGTCGAAAAAATCGAGTAACTCTTGGTTAACCGTGTTTGATCTTTCAGTAAGTCCGCATAAATGCTTTCAGCATCATCCCAAGCGTCTAATAGTTCATTGTAATTCTCTGGAGCATAGAGAGACAATTGAGCGTGTTCTTCAAGCTTAGTCTCCCACTCGGAGTAAACACTTTGGACAGACTGAAATGAACGGACCTCTACTGTTGATTCATTGTCATTTGTGGTTTGGTTCGCGCCTGTCTGCTCTGAGGGTGTACTTTGACAACCTGAGATAGCAAATAGCATACTGATCGTTAATGCTACTTTGTTCACTCTCACTGATGCGTTTCCTTTTTATACAATATTAGCTGGATGCAATATATTTCTAGTAACACAATATATTACAACCACTTCCCAATAAACATCGTTCAGAATTTAAGTGGCTGCAAATCACGCAATCTAACTAAAATAAACCCACCATACGACGATTAATCATTCAATTTGGTATCACTTATCAATTCTATTTATTTGCTATTGCTTGAGCCGTGAATGCGCACTAAGGTGAAGGTAGAGAACGTTATGAATATATAGGTTAATTATGAAGTACAACGCTGAACATATTGCTGATTTAAAC
>NZ_JBFRVX010000976.1:0-547 GCF_041475345.1 Vibrio sp. 10N.222.48.A3
TCAATTTATGGATAGCCGTTGAAACATATCATTCACATTCTAGGCTTCACTCACATTCCATAGAAAGATGGGAAAGCGAGAAGTGATCCAAGTACGAGGATTTGAATCAAAATGAAAGGCATCACGCCTCGGTAGATATCCTTGGTAGTCACACCTTTTGGTGCCACCCCTTTTAGATAGAACAAACTGAAGCCAAACGGTGGCGTCAAGAATGAGGTTTGAAGGTTCATCGCGATAAGGATTGCGAACCAAGTCATGTTGATTCCCATCAGTTCAGCAACAGGCGCAATAATCGGCACAATGATGAAACAGATTTCTACGAAGTCGATGAAGAAACCCAGAATCAAAATCACCAACATGGTAATGATCAAGAAACCCCACTTCTCACCTGGCAGTTGTAGCATCCACTCTTCAACTAGATAATCACCACCAGTGTAGGTAAACGCCATTGAGAATGCCGTTGCACCCAACAAAATAGCAAATACCATTGCCGTTACTTTCACCGTCTCTTTAGAGGCGTCATACACCATCGACCAACTAAACTGAC
>NZ_JBFRVX010000977.1:0-1964 GCF_041475345.1 Vibrio sp. 10N.222.48.A3
ATGCTTAGTTGATGAAAATGTGACTTGGCACTCGTTTTATGTCGAAACTCGACGAGTTTTTTAAAAGGGAACGAGTTTATGACTTAGTTCTATTTGAGATTTATAATCTTCCTACTCTCTGGTGTTCTTAGCTTTTACGAGAGGGTAAGGTGCTCTTAGCTGTTGCTAGTGACCATAATTTACCTCTCAACACACTTTTAAATCAGAAAGCCTCTATGGAGTTGCGTATCTTCTCATTTCTTTTATTAATCGATATATTTGTATTATAAGAATATGTAAAATTTGAACTTATCGAGATGATGAAGTTAGATAAACGGCTTTAGTGTCATCATTGTCGATCTCGTTTTAGCTCTTAATGCTGCACCTTAAATACAATAATGGATTTCATATGAAACAGGTCAATATAAAAAGCGTCTTAGCTGTCTCTATCATTCTCGCAATATCTGGTTGTGCTTCTCACACCAAGTCAAATATTTTAACGCCGACCGCTATTACGGCTAGTAGTCACGATGGTAATGGCCCTGATCGGATCTTTGACCAAGATATCACGACTCGTTGGTCTGCAAACGGTGTCGGTGAATGGGCAATGCTAGATTACGGTTCGGTGATTGAAATCGATGCGATTCAAGCATCCTTTAGTAAAGGGAACCAACGCCAATCTAAGTTCGATCTGCTCGTCAGTGTTGATGGCGAAAACTGGACAACGATTTTAGAAGGTCAATTAAGCTCGGGAAGAGTGATTGGTTTAGAGCGTTTTCAGTTCCAACCAGTGCAAGCACGCTATGTAAAATATGTAGGTCACGGTAACAGCAAAAACAGTTGGAACTCAGTTACTGAGCTTGCAGCAATTAACTGTGGAATCAATGCTTGTCCGGTAAGCCATATCATTACCGATGATGTGGTTGAAGCTGAGAAAGTGGTGATCGCTGAAATGGCCGCAGCAAGTAAAGCTCTTAAAGAAGCTCGTAAAGATTTACGTAAAGGTAACTTTGGGGAACCCGCGGTATATCCTTGTGAAACCACCGTAAAATGCGACACTCGTATTCCTTTACCAGTACCGACTAATCTACCCAAGTCACCAGTTGCGGGTAATGCACCAAGCGAAAACTTCGATCTAACGACATGGTATTTGTCTCAACCTTTTGACCACGATAAAAATGGCAAGCCAGACGATGTCTCAGAATGGAACCTAGCGAATGGTTATCAGCATCCAGAAATTTTTTATACAGCAGACGATGGTGGTTTGGTTTTCAAGACATACGTAAAAGGTACACGTACCTCAAAAAATACTAAATATGCACGTACAGAGATGCGTGAGATGCTACGTCGTGGTGATACGTCTATTAGCACTAAAGGTGTCAATGAGAACAACTGGGTATTTAGTTCGGCTCCGGTTGAAGATCTAAAAGCTGCAGGCGCGATTGATGGTGTTTTAGAAGCAACGCTTAAGATTGATCATACAACGACAACCGGTGACGCGCACGAAGTTGGCCGTTTCATCATTGGTCAGATACATGATAAAGATGATGAGCCCATTCGTCTTTACTACCGAAAATTACCGAACCACGAAACAGGGACGGTTTATTTTGCTCATGAGAATACCAACGAAGGCACAGATAACTATTTCAACTTAGTCGGAGACATGACAGGAGAGATCGGCGACCAAGGTATTGCACTTGGCGAGACGTTTAGCTACCGCATTGATGTAAAAGGTAACACGATGACTGTTTCGCTAATGCGTGAAGGCAAAGATGACGTTGTTCAAATGGTTGATATGAGCGAAAGTGGTTACGATCAAGGTGGGCGTTACATGTATTTCAAAGCGGGTGTTTACAATCAAAACATCAACGGTGAGCTTGAGGACTATGCCCAAGCGACATTCTACAAAATAGCGACGTCGCACGATAAATATCAGGAATAACGAGTCAGCTGCACATACAAAAATGGCCGCTAGTACTAGCGGC
>NZ_JBFRVX010000978.1:0-5189 GCF_041475345.1 Vibrio sp. 10N.222.48.A3
TTCCACCTCCAAGATCATTGCTGCACCTAAGCCACCAGCCGCACAAGCAGTATTCAATGCTAGGCCACCACCACGACGTTTAAGTTCACGCAGTGTTTGAGTCATCATGCGTGCACCAGTCGCAGCAAACGGGTGTCCGTAAGCAATTGAGCTACCCAGCACGTTGAATTTCTCCATATCAATCTCACCGATCGCTTTGTCACGGCCAAGATTCTTCTGAGCAAATTCATCGCTTGCGAACATTTTGACGTTAGCCAGAACTTGAGCTGCAAACGCTTCATGCATCTCGATAAGTGTTAGGTCTGACAATTCTAGTCCTGTGTTCTTCAATACTTGAGAGGTCGCGTACGTCGGCCCCATCAGCATATCCGTTTCAACACCAATCGCTGAGAACGCGTAACCACGAATGTAACCAAGCACTTCTAAGCCTAGCTCTTTCGCTTTTCCTTCGCGCATCAACATCACTGCGGCACCGCCATCGGTGAGAGGCGTGGCATTGGCTGCCGTTACACTGCCGTATTGTCTGTCGAATGCAGGGCGCAATTTAGCGTAACCTTCAACCGTCGAGTCGTGGCGAATGTTGTTGTCTTCTGCTAGGTACTTTTTATAAGGCGCGGGGAATGCCGTCATCACTTCGTCTTTAATCTTGCCTTCTTTCCATGCTTGAGAAGCCAAAGAGTGAGAACGGTGAGCAAGTGCATCTTGAGCTTCGCGAGTAATACCATGTGTCTTAGCCATCTGCTCAGCAGTTTGTCCCATAGACAAACCTGTCGAGTATTCTGCGACTGCTGGTGGTACTGGCATCAAATCTTTGACTGAAAATGTTTTAAGAATCTTCAGTTTTTGACCTATGGTTTTCGTTTTACTCAGTGCTAATAAGTTCGCCGCTAACTTTTTCGAAACACCGATTGGCAATACAGAAGAAGAATCCGCGCCGCCCGCAATACCAACATCAATCGTGCCAGCCATAATGCTCTCGGTCACGTTGACTGCAGCTTGGAAGCTAGTCGCACATGCTCGCGTCACACTGTAGGCATCAGTATTAATGTCCATACCTGTACCCAGCACGATTTCACGTGCAATGTTCGGAGCTTCTGGCATTTGCACTACTTGGCCGAACACGACTTGTTCGATAAGCGCAGGATCGACATCAGTTCTTGCAAGCATTTCGCTCACCACCATTTTGCCTAGGTCAACCGCAGGCACTTGGCTAAATTCTGTGCTCTGACGAGCGAATGGGGTTCGTAGTCCAGCGACAACGGCAACACGTTCTCCAGAACGCGTTTTGACTTCCTGTTTGCCCATGGTTTCTCCTTAAGGTTAAGAGGTCTGACCTGAAGCATTGTAAACAAGTTGTTAATTAAATCAAACGGGCGTTTAAATAAACGTGATACGAGTATCCCACTGCTTGAAAATCTAACTGAACATTCAGGCGAACCTTTTTGGGGGAAAGGTTGTCGTAAGATACTAAACTATTGCAAGCAAAGCTGTTATCGCTATGTAAGGGATGTTTTTCTTAAGGCAAA
Source organism: Vibrio sp. 10N.222.48.A3 (assembly GCF_041475345.1). NCBI lineage: Bacteria > Pseudomonadati > Pseudomonadota > Gammaproteobacteria > Vibrionales > Vibrionaceae > Vibrio > Vibrio sp. 10N.222.48.A3. The sequence continues at coordinate 1,527 of NZ_JBFRVX010000978.1, forward strand.
AAAAACCACACAAAACTGTGTGGTCGGAATGTATATAAAGCAATTAACTTAACGCCAATTGAAATAATCAGTTTCCTGATTAGGAGAAAGTAAAGTCAGCCTTCAAAAGGAAGTGTCGTCTTGCTCAACATGCTAGCCACGAATGACTAACTAGACGACAAGGTGTACTATAGCGTTTTCGAGGGCTTAAATTTTGAAGTAGATCAATTTTAATGTGATTTTACGACTTCCTGCCGACGTTAGCCCTAAAAACGAAACAGCATATATAACGAAGCACAACGTATAGAAGACAGCTATACGCAGAGCAATTATGGAGGCTCGTGTGTCAATAATAAAAATGTTTGGAAAGAAAACAGCCAAGCGTCCGGTCAACTCTGATATGGACAAACAAAGAAAATACGAAGCACTCGTGCGCGCCTATCATCGTGACCTCTTTCGCTATGCCTATTGGCTATGCAAAGACAAAAGCATTGCCGAAGATTTAGTTCAAGAAACTTGCCTTCGTGCATGGAAGTCACTCGATAGCCTACAAGATGAAAAAGCCGCAAAGTCATGGCTGATTACTATCTTGCGCCGCGAGAATGCTCGACGTTTTGAACGCAAACAATTTGATCTGGTTGATATCGACGATCATGGTAACGATGCTAGCATCAGTGATGACCCACATCATCAACACCAATGGTTGCAAGCGCAGATCATGAAACTTGAAATCGAATACCGTGAACCCCTCTTCTTACAAGTGATTGGTGGTTTTAGTGGTGATGAGATCGCCGATATTCTCGATCTTAACAAAAATACGGTGATGACACGTTTATTCAGAGCTCGAAATCAGTTGAAAGAGATGCTGGATACAGAAGAGGCAGAGAGGGGGCAACATAATGGATGATTTGGAATTTCGTCGTCGTGTATTGTCGGAACCTAAGCAACGTACACAAGACATTATTGATGCAGCAGCGAATAGTGAAGCCAATAGTAATTTCTTAGACGATGTACTATCACTTGATAAGCAAATCCATTCAGCATTGAATGTGGATGTGCCAGACGATCTGGCAGATCGTATCCTATTCAATCAGACCTCAAGCGAAGAGAGCAAAGTAGTAAGGCCTACGTTTGCTCGACGAGCGATGGCAATGGCTGCTTCTGTGGCATTCGTTGCAGGTTTATTGGTTGGTCAAGTCAACTGGAGCAACGCGTTGGTATCTCCAGCTCAAGCAAGCTTGGCGGATACTGCAATGAAACATGTTGTTGATGAAAAGAGCTTCGTTAGTGCACTTGATGAAAATGTATCATCTCAACAAATCAACGCAAAAATGAACCCGTTTGCTTTTCAGTTTGATGAAGCCTTCCCTTACCACGTCTATTACCTGAACCACTGTGGTTTTGGCAAATCCAACGCAATGCACATGGTTTTCCAAGGCGAAAAAGGCAAAGTCACGCTGTTTTTAACTGGCATTCCGACTGACAAGTCTATCGACTTTGATGAAAAAGGCATGTCAGGCTCGGTAACACCGATCGATGGCAGCAGTTTGATCCTTGTAGGGGAAGATGGCGAGGATGTCTCTAAAATCGCCGAAAAGCTGACAAAAATGATCAAACCAATGAGCTAATTTGCTCTCAAAGCCCCGTAACAAAAGGCCCAGCAAGTATACCACTGATATTGCTGGGCTTTATTTATCAATAAATCGCAAAACCATTCACCACACCAATACCTCTAGAGTTAAAACTCTAAAAAACAGCATTTCTCTCCATTTTCGTGCCAGATAGGCGTCATTTCCATAATTTTACCCTCAAAATTTCCAATGGTCGGATTTGTATATCGTATACTTCCGAATAGGATCAGCCAACATTGAGCAATTGCTCAAATTAATCGCCCTGTAGAGGCGGATATATAAAGGAATAAATGAATGACTACCAACAACACGCGTCTGTTTAAAAAGTCTCTTTTAGCAGTAACAATTACACTGGCGTCTTCGCAAGCGATGGCAGCAGGTTTCCAACTTAACGCACAATCAGCAACAGGCATCGGCCGTGCTTTTGCTGGTGATGCAGTAATCGCAGATAACGCGTCAGTAATGGCACGTAACCCTGCAGCAATGGCACTATTTGATAAAACTGAGCTATCTCTTGGTTTTGAAAGCATCACTTCAATGATTGAAGTCAACGACGTTAACTACGTTGGTGGTCAAGTGCCAGTAAATAATACTGATGATGTAGGTGACACATCAATCGCGCCTAACATCCACCTTATCGTTCCAGTAAATGATAAATTTGCTTGGGGTATCAATGCCTACTCAAACTTCGGTACTAAAACAGAGTTTGACGACAACTATCCGGCAGCTGAGTACGGCGGCTTAACTGATGTTAAGAGCGTTAACTTTGGTCTTGCTGGTTCTTACCGACTAGACGACCAATGGAGCTTCGGTGCAGGTTTAGACCTTATTTATGGTCAAGGTACGATGAAACGTACCGCTGGTGCTGGTTTTGGTAAAGGAAATCCATCTAAGGGAATTCCACCGGCAGGCACCTCTTTATTAAACGTCGACAAAGCTGATGGTTGGGCTGTTGGCTTTAATGTTGGTACCGTTTACGAATTAGATGAAAACAACCGTTTTGGTCTAGCGTACCGTTATAGCCCTGAAATCACCGCTAAAGATGACAAGGGCCAAGAAATCACGCTACCACTACCAGACATCGCTGAATTCTCTGGTTTCCACAAAATTGAAGATACTAAGTTCGCAGTTCACTACTCTGTACAATGGATCGGCTGGGGTGACTTCGACCAGATCGAATTTAGAAACTTAGATCTAGCAACATCACCAGTTGGTGGGGCAAATGGTAGCTACAATAAAGAATACAAATGGCAAGATGGTTGGCACTACGCAATTGGTGGTACTTACTACCTAAACGATACGTGGACACTGCGTACCGGTTACATGTATGACACCAGTGCGCAAGACGAACTGACATCTATCTCTGTTCCGGATTCAGACCGTCAGTGGTTCTCTGCTGGTTTCACTTACCACATTGACACTGCTTCAAACGTAGACTTCGGCTTTACATACTTGTTAGGTGACGATGTGAAGGTTTCAGAAACCTCTTCAGGTACACCACTAACAGCGACGACACATGCTGATGCAATCCTATTAGGTCTTCAGTACAGCCGCAGCTTCTAATATAAAGTTAGCTATAATCCCAAAGGGTCGCATTGTGCGACCCTTTTTTGTTTTCCTAAACCACTGACCAACCTAAATTTAAGCTTACAACTGTAGCCTGCAGAGCAAATATACAGCTACAGGTGTACGCTCAAACTTCGCAACACAGCCGAAACATTTAGATGATTTCTCTAATAATTAAACACATTTGCTCATTTAATCCCTAAAACACTGTTTTATTCGAATTTCATTTTTAAAGTAATAACTCTAAAAGTAGAATCACGCCACTAAATACTTATGATTCAGTGAACATAATAATGAAAATGAATAAAACTCTTCTATCTGCTGCAGTGGCAGTAGGATTACTTTCGACTTCTACCGTCACTAACGCGGCAGGTTTTCAACTAGCAGAATACTCAGCAACAGGCTTAGGTCGTGCTTACGCTGGTGAAGCAGCAATGGCTGACGGTGCAGACGCGCAATGGCGTAACCCTGCTATGCTGACTTACCT
>NZ_JBFRVX010000979.1:0-1310 GCF_041475345.1 Vibrio sp. 10N.222.48.A3
TCAGGATCGTTTGCCAAGCCTAGGTAATCATTACTCGAAAAGTTAATAAAGCGAGAACCTTCACTATTAAGCAAAGGGCTATTGCTGTTTTCGAGCACCTTAAGTTGACGAGTTAACCCTTGCTCACGGCGATGAGCAAGGGCACTTTTGATGCGAGATTTAAACAGTGGCATCGTAGAACATGTCATCTTTCGTTGGACGAGCAGCAACGCGCTCCACCACTTGATCTAACAGTTCATTTTCTTGAATTTCGTCTGGCTTCTGAGCCACCTGTTGGCTGTTGATACCTAACTTCTTAAACAGCTGCATGTCCGTGTCTTCATCTGGGTTTGGCGTAGTCAGTAGCTTACAGCCGTAGAAGATAGAATTCGCACCCGCCATGAAACACATAGCTTGCATCTGTTCGTTCATGTTCTCACGGCCTGCTGATAAACGAACCGCAGACATAGGCATCATGATGCGAGCAATCGCAATCAGTTTGACGAAGTCGAAAGACTCAACATCATCGACGTTTTCCATCGGTGTGCCTTTGACTTTTACGAGCATGTTGATTGGTACACTTTCTGGGTGAACAGGAAGGTTCGCAAGCTCTACAAGCAGGCCTGCACGGTCATTGGTACTTTCGCCCATACCAATAATACCACCAGAACAGATCTTCATACCGGCATCACGCACATGAGATAGCGTATCTAAACGGTCTTGGTAAGTACGAGTGGTGATGATGCTGCCGTAGAACTCCGGAGACGTATCAAGGTTATGGTTGTAGTAATCCAAACCTGCGTCCGCTAGCTCACCTGCTTGATCAGGCGTTAACATGCCTAGTGTCATACATGTTTCTAGGCCCATGCCTTTCACACCTTTGATCATGTCAGTTAGGTGAGGCATATCGCGTTCTTTCGGGTTTTTCCATGCCGCGCCCATACAGAAGCGAGTCGAGCCTGCGTTCTTGGCTTTTTGCGCCGCATCCAAAACACGCTCGACTTCCATTAAGCGTTCTTTGTCGACATCCGTTCGGTAGTGAGCACTCTGAGGGCAGTACTTACAATCTTCAGGACAAGCACCTGTCTTAATCGATAACAGTGTACTCACCTGCACGTGGTTGTGCTCTTGGTACTGTCTATGAACCACTTGAGCTTCAAACATTAAATCCATAAACGGTTTTTCAAGCAGTGCTCTTACTTCAGCAACTGTCCAGTCATGACGAACTTCCACGTGTCGATCCTTTTTTATTATTTGATGTTACATCTCTATCAATAGAGATTGTATTTATGCTTGGATAGTCTACCGACAAGCTTTAGACTGTCAACACA
>NZ_JBFRVX010000980.1:0-3721 GCF_041475345.1 Vibrio sp. 10N.222.48.A3
CAATCAACTGCTCTTGATAGCGCATTAGCAACGCTTTTAATTCTGAGAGGTTTTTTCTTCTCTGCTCAAGCGTTGGATTAACATTACAGCGGTAGTGATCTTTTTGTCGGTTGAACATTTGATCCATGTCGTTGATGCTCGACGTGTTTGGTTCAAGGTCTAGATTATGGCTCATAGTATCCCCTAAATTCGAAAGCTGACCGATTGGTTGGTCGGTTGAAATTACAAGAATATCCAACCAAATACAAGATATGCGCGAGAAAAGTTCAAAAATTGAGCGGTTACAACATTGAAGTGAGCGAGTTTTAGTAGGAAGAACGAAGTGTTTATAGGTATCGAATCACGGGATACAAGTTGTGTTTGTGATAGCGAGAGTTCAGATTGGGAAGTGCGCATATTTGTCACAACCCTGACTTAACTTGACCAGGTTAGCTAAGAATTTTATGTGTCTTTGGTATTTTATTCACCTGATTCTTTGTTAGAAAGTGCTTTAAATCTAATGCGCTTCAGCCTGTTTTTTGGCCTAAAACCTTGTAATACCTTACCTGTCACTTTAAGTCGGGTCGACGATAAAAAAACGTAATCGTAACCACAAATATCAATGGTTGGACTCACTCTTAATAATATCGGTTAATGCAGCCAACAAATCGTTTTCGAACGTTTTTTGTTGGGTTATACCTCGCTATTCCAATGAGGTATCTTCTGTCGATGGCCCTATAGTGTGAGGTCTCTAGAATTGGAAAATTCGGTTAATTTGGAACGCATCCGTGCTGAGTATAATGTAAAGCACTGGAGCCAAGGTTTTTATGGAATTGATGATAATGGTGAGGTGTATGTATCACCGAGCGAAACCGATCATCAAGTTCCGCTAAGTCAGATCGTAAAACAGTTAGAGCAGAGAAATATTGGTTTGCCTGCTCTTGTGCGTTTTCCTCAAATAGTGCATCAACGTGTGCACAATATCTGTAACGCATTCAACCAAGCGATCGACGAATATCAGTACGATAACCGTTACCTACTTGTTTACCCGATTAAAGTTAACCAACAGAAAGAAGTGGTTGACGAGATCTTAGCGAGCCAAGCTCAATTAGAGCAGAAGCAGCTTGGTTTAGAGGCGGGCAGCAAGCCTGAACTATTAGCGGTATTGGCACTGGCTCAAAAAGCGAGCTCTGTGATCGTGTGTAACGGTTACAAAGACAGAGAATACATCCGTCTTGCGCTTATTGGCGAAAAGCTAGGCCACAAAGTATTTATCGTTCTAGAGAAGTTGTCAGAGCTTGATCTTGTCCTTTCTGAAGCAAAAGCGCTTGGCGTGAAACCTCGTTTAGGTCTACGCATTCGTCTTGCATCTCAAGGTGCAGGTAAATGGCAAGCAAGTGGTGGTGAGAAGTCGAAATTCGGTTTGTCTGCATCACAAGTATTGACCGTTATTGAACGCTTGAAAGCAGAAGATCAACTGGATGTTCTAGAGCTCGTGCACTTCCACCTTGGCTCGCAAATGGCGAATATTCGTGATGTACGAAATGGTGTGAGTGAAGCGGCTCGTTTTTACTGTGAACTGCGTGATATAGGTGCTCAACTGAAGTTCTTAGACGTTGGTGGCGGTTTGGCGGTCGATTACGACGGCACACGTAGCCAGTCTTCAAACTCAATGAACTACGGCTTGCTTGAGTACGCTCGCAACATCGTAATGACAGTAGGGGATATTTGTAAGCTCTACAATCAGCCGCAACCTGTGATCATTTCTGAATCTGGTCGTTCGTTGACTGCGCATCACGCTGTGCTTGTTACTAACGTGATCGGTACAGAAAGCTATTCTCCGGAAGATATGGCTGCGCCTGAAGCTGACGCACCAATGTTGCTAAACAACATGTGGAAGAATTTCTTAGAGCTAGATGCGGGTAATGATGACCGCGCGCTGATTGAGATCTACAACGACACGCAAAGTGATATCGCAGAAGCACACAACCAATTTGCGACGGGTATGCTGAATCTTCAGCACCGTGCTTGGGCAGAGCAGATGTCTTTGCGTATTAACTACGAACTTAGCTCTCGTATGAGTACTAAGAACCGTTACCACCGTCCTATTTTGGATGAGTTGAGCGAGCGTTTGGCTGATAAGTTTTTCGTGAACTTCTCGCTGTTCCAATCTTTACCAGATGCTTGGGGTATTGATCAGGTATTCCCTGTATTACCTCTAAGTGGTTTGGATAATGCGGATGAGCGACGCGCTGTAGTACTGGATATCACCTGTGATTCTGACGGTACGATTGACCAGTATGTTGATGGCCAAGGTATTGAAACGACTCTGCCAGTTCCTGCATGGAACCCAGATGAACCATACCTGATGGGCTTTTTCTTAGTAGGCGCATACCAAGAGATCTTGGGTGATATGCATAACCTATTTGGTGATACCCACAGTGTAGTGGTGAATGTTGATGAAAGTGGTCAAGCGAATATCGACTACATCAATGAAGGCGATACGGTTGAAGACATGATGCGTTATGTTCACATTGATACGGATCTGATTCGTCAGAACTACAAAGATTTGGTCACGGCAAAAGTACCAGCACAAGAGCAGCAAAGCGTACTTGAAGAGTTAGAGCAAGGCTTGATGGGTTACACCTATCTTGAGGATTTTTAATGAACGATCTATTTACCAAACCAGATTACTCGCTGTACTCCAACGCGATGACTTTTATGCGTCGTCCATTGGTACAGAACCCAATTGATAACGATGCTGATGTGGTTGTGTTGGGCGCGCCGTTAGATATGGCGACGTCGGGTCGTCCGGGTGCTCGTATGGGGCCTGATGCGATTCGTCGTGCGTCTGTAAACTTGGCGTGGGAAGGCAAAAAATTTCCTTGGGACTTCAATGTATTTGAACACACCTCGGTGATTGATGCTGGCGATCTTGTGTTTGATTGCGGTGATGCAGAAGACTTAACTCAGCGTCTAGAAGCAGCCGCTGATGCGATTCTAAACAGCGGTAAAACACTGTTAGGGTTAGGTGGCGATCACTTCATTACATTGCCTTTGCTAAGAGCATACGGCAAGAAGTACGGTGAAATGGCTCTGATTCATTTTGACGCGCACACTGATACTTACAGTCAGGGTAGTCGTTACGATCACGGTACTATGTTCTACCATGCGCCAAATGAAGGGTTAATCTCGCCTGAGCATTCTGTGCAAATAGGTATTCGTACAGAGTATAAGCAGGAAGGTCATGGCTTTAATGTTATCAATGCGATGCAAGCGAATGACATGAGCGTGGATGAGATCATTGCTCAAGTGAAAGGCATTGTTGGTGATAAGCCAGTTTACCTAACGTTTGATATCGATTGTCTGGATCCTGCTTTTGCGCCGGGTACTGGGACGCCTGTGTGTGGTGGTTTGAATTCAGATAAAGTGCTCAAAATCATTCGTGGCTTACAGGGTATCAACATGGTTGGTATGGACGTTGTAGAAGTGTCTCCTGCCTATGACCAAAGCGAAATTACGGCTCTAGCTGGCGCAACTATCGCACTTGAGCTGCTTTATGTTTGGACGGCAAATCGCTTAACAAAATAAAATAGTTAGCGAGGCATGTTGAACGTGGCAATCTCGTTTTACGGATAAACACCATATTGCGGTACATGATCTTCTAAAAGCCGCCCGAGTTAAACTCGGGCGGCTTTTTTGTATCTATTGTTTTGTCCTAAAACGTATTCCTTTTGATATG
>NZ_JBFRVX010000981.1:0-1567 GCF_041475345.1 Vibrio sp. 10N.222.48.A3
CGATAATACCAATGCAACTGAGAGTTAGACCGAGTAACCAACTGTTTCTTTGGTTTTTTGGTAATTCACCAAGTAGGCTACTTTCTGGGATCGACATACCAATAATCCAAGTGATGCCGTACTCATCTTCATAAGGGGTAAGTTGATTGAAATATCGTTCGTTATCTAAATTAAAACTAAAGCGCTGCACATTTAAATCATCGATTAGATGAAACTTATCTACATAACGGGCACTTTCACGTATTACCGCGTTAGCACTCTCTGTTGCTAACAAGCGCTGGCCTTTGTCTGTTTGTCCTGTTCCCCAAGAGACCACGCTGCCTCCGCCCGAATGAGCGACTAAGCGCTGTTGCTTATCAATAATATAAACAGAGGCATCCGTTTTATCTTTGAGATCCTTGAGAAAAGCATTAAAGGTGTTGATCTTAATATCGCTGGCGAGGACACCTTTGAGCTCGTTATCACTATAGATAGGAGCGAGAGCCGATAAAGTGATCTCTTGTCGTTCATCTGCATTGGCATAAATTGATGACCATACAGCCTTGTTCTGTGTCACTACTGGAGTGTACCAAGGGCGAACTCTAGGGTCATAACCTGAAATTGTGGTTCGAATGTCTCCGCTAATCGTATTACCACGATAAATGACAAGTTTGCCTTGAGTTCGATCATCCCGAGCCATTAAAGTTAAGCCGCGGTTTGTTTCTTTTCGAAAGCCGACATAGTTACCATCTTCAGAACCAAAGCCGATTACATCAAGCTGAGGGATCGCTTGAAAATGCGCAGAAAACTTGTAAAGAATATAGTCTTGAACCTGACTAAGATTTCCCTCTTTATAAAGGTTGTGATAACCGATGTTATGACTTAGTGAAAGGTTAGCGTGAAATGGCTTTTCTAAAAAATCGGCAAGGCTTTGATGAACGTTATCAGTGAGTGATGTTAGTTGGCGCGCACTAATATCACTCACCATCTCCTTGTAGCTTTGCTTTTGAGTGAAAATCATTACGCCCATAGTGAAGAGAAATATCATCACGAATGGCAGAACCACTGCGGTTCTCAAGGTAATTTGTGTTTTCAAAGACATCTTTAGCTACAGTTTGGATAGATAGTGTACTGTAATTGTACCGATACTATTCAAAGCAAGCGACACTTTTTTAGCTTTAAAAAATATGTATCTAAAGGCATATATAGATCAGTACAACTCTTTGAGTTTACGAGTCAGGGTGTTTCTTCCCCATCCTAAAACTTTCGCTGCATCTTGTTTATGGCCATTAGTATGGTTGAGTGCGGCCTCTAATAATATACGTTCAAACTCGGGTAGAGCATAAGTCAGCAGCTCTTTTTCGCCGGAATCAAGCGCACTCTTGGCCCAATTAGCCAGCAGTTGTTGCCAATTACCATCAGTACCTTCGCTGATTACAACCTTCTCTTCCAACAACTCAGGTGGTAGATCCGAAGGGAGTATTTCGCTGCCGCTCGCCATTACAGTTAGCCAACGACAAATGTTCTCAAGCTGACGTACGTTACCCGGCCAATTGAGCTGATTGAGCTTCAGAATGGTCTCTGGGTG
>NZ_JBFRVX010000982.1:0-1964 GCF_041475345.1 Vibrio sp. 10N.222.48.A3
AGCTTGGAAGAGTAAAGGCCAAGCCATTCAGGCGGTAAAAGAGATCTTGTCGAAATTCCCCCGTAGCGACCAACTGTTCTAGGTTTTTATGCGTCGCAGCGATGATCTGACAATCGACTTGATAGCTCTGATTTGAGCCAACAGGCACTACCGACTTATCTTGTAGAACATGCAGCAATCGACACTGAGCCTCCAATGGCATGTCGGCAATCTCATCTAGAAACAGAATTCCCTTGTCTGCTTGGCGGATCTTACCTTGGAATCCTTTGTGGCTTGCGCCAGTAAAAGCGCCCGGCGCGTAACCAAACAGTTCTGATTCGATAAGATCTTTCGGCAGTGCACCGCAATTTACTGCTACTAGGGGCGAAGATTTACGTTGGCTTTGTTTGTGCAACGCTTTTACAAATTCGCCTTTGCCAACGCCCGTTTCTCCTAAGATTAATAGGCTGATCCCTTTGTCGATAACCTTGTTGGCTTGCTGCCAAGCGTGTTCTATCTGTTGCTCGCCATGGTGCAGATCACACGACGCTGAAATAGAGCGAGTGCGCTTGGTGGTTGGTTGTTTGAGGTGTTGTTTCTCAAACACAAAAGGTGCATCAAATGAGGCTCGATTGAAGAGAGTCTCGATGCATTCGCCGACGATCGAGGTTTGATCCAGCAGTTGAGAGGCGACCTGATTGTGCGCGACTACCTCGCCAGCTTCATTGGCTATCACAATTCCTTGCCAGCCGCTGTGTAATAGAGATTTCTCACATGCGAGGTCAATACGAGTGGTGCCTTGTGGGATATGACTTAATAGCTGATTTTCAACAAGCTGAACCATATTTTGAACCAGCAATTGGATAGAACTGTCGTGTTGCTGTTGCTCACTGGTAATATCCAATACGCCAACCATCTGCCCTTGATGATCAAACACCGGGCTTGCGGAACAACTGATAAACCGATGCTGGTGGATGAAGTGCTGTTCACCAATGATAGATACTGGTTTCGCTTCAACGATGGCGGTGCCAATCGCGTTGGTGCCTTTAAGTTGTTCCTGCCAACATGTTCCCGAACTGAGTGCAATTGACGTCAGCTTCTCTTTAAACCGCTCCTGTCCCCAACTTGCCAGAATTACCCCTTCAATATCCGTCAGAATCAAACGGCTGTCAGTGCGTGCAAACATCTGATTAAACAGAGGGAGAGCATTACGTTCGACGATATGAATCAAGTCGGACGATTGATGACGTCGCTGTTTAAGGATCGATTGTGGCAGGCGAATGTCTTCGGGAAGTCGTCTCTGTTTTAGACCCGCTTCTGTGCTGCGGTGCCAAGAGGATGAAAGCCAATCTGAGGTGTTTGCTTGTTGAAGATGCATGACTGTTCCATGTCGTAACAGTGAGGGTGTACCAATTTGGAACAGTTGAACACTGGAGTGCTTTCCAGACGCCCGTTCAATGCCAACTCACTTTGGGTTGTAAACGTTTGGTAATCATAGTTTTACAATTTATTAACAACAAGTTTTGAAGTTCTGGCGTGTGATTTGCGTTGTTACTGTTGTGAAGAAAACACGAAGTATCAGTGTTTTAAACAGAAAGCATAAACATGGTGACACTCTTTTTAGAGCTCTTTTCATGAGATCTGTTCTCAAGGGAAGTCGCCATGCTAGCTCGACAACATAAGCTCAATAACGAATGAGCAACGACTAAAAATCTAAGAAGGATCTAACTATGATTTACGCACAGCCGGGTAGTGATAACGCAGTGGTGAACTTTAAAGCGCAATACGATAACTTTATCGGTGGCGAATGGGTGAAGCCTGTTAGCGGTGAGTATTTTGATAACACTTCCCCAGTGAATGGTCAGGTGTATTGCCAAGTGGCACGTTCAACCGAGGCGGACATTAGCTTGGCACTCGATGCCGCGCATGCTGCTCGTGCTAGTTGGGCGGCGACTAGCGTGACTGAGCGCTCCAACATCCTACTT
>NZ_JBFRVX010000983.1:0-2019 GCF_041475345.1 Vibrio sp. 10N.222.48.A3
AACGCTAAAGCCGGGGTTAATATCGGCATCAATCAAGTTTAATGGTATGACTCTCGTGATGCCGATTGATGTGCGAGCAGAACATACGGGTGTTGTGTTTCAGGTTGAGGCTCCAATGGTATTTAACCTTGAGAAGCCCAACCCTAAGCATTTATATCAGTTAGAAGTGGAACTCGATGGGCAAAAAGAGAGTTCTTTCGTAGCCTTGAATCCAGCCTCTTGCGTGAGTAACTTTTTGCGTAACTAGCGGTTATTCAATTAGCCCGTTACGTAATGAATCAATTTGCTCACTCGCTTGTCATCTAATGAACTGCCGACGCTAACCCTATTTCAAAAACACATTATAGCGTTTTGGCCATGACAACCTCACAAGCGTCATGGCCTGTTTCTCCCCAAGCTGAATCAAGGTGTTCAAAGCCCAATTTTTCGTAAAGTTTAACGGCGGCATTAAGGCATTCGGTCGTTTCTAGATACATATGTTGATAACCCAGTTCCTTAGCTTTCTCCATCGACATATTAACCAACTTCTTCGCTAAGCCTTTGCCTCTGGTTTCTGGCAAGAAGTACATTTTTTGCAGTTCGCAGACTTCTGGCATACCGGCTAGTGGTGCAAATCCACCACCACCGACAACCTTTCCATCAAGTTCAATCACCCAATACTGAGATCTTTCATTGTTATAAACACTGAACATGTCTTCTAAGGTGGGATCGGCCACACCATAACCTTTATCTTCAGTTAGCCCGTTCTCATAAGAGACTTGGCGAATTACATTGGCCACTACGGTGTTGTCTTGCTGTTGTAGGGGACGAACCACCACACCGCTTGAAGCGTGGCTTTGTTGCAGTGCTTTAAGGTAGTGCTTAATTCCCCCCGAAACTTGTTGAGTTTCCGCTTCCGTTAAACGCTCAAGTACCGAGTCATAAAACTGATTCTGTTGACTGTGAAGTTGGGTAAGAGTGTTTATCCCTTGTTCTGTAACTGAAGCAACAACACTGCGCTTATCGTTGGGGTGTGGCGAGGTTTGAATTAACGAGTTCTTCGCTAGATTGTTGACTGCTCTACTGGCGTTGGACTTATCAATATTGAGCTTATCCGCTAATTGATTCACGGTTAATGGCTGCTGCTCTAGTTCGATAAGCGTATGCGCTTGAATCGGAGGTAGGGCAATATCACCACAATCTTTGTCGAGCATTCCGAGCTGTCGAACGAGCTGACGTGATAATTCTCTAAGTTGTGCTGAAGTCATGTTGCCTCTCAATATGGTTGCGATGTACAACTACAATTTAATTGCGCGCCGCAACTATGTCAACAATAAACTCTCTAGGTTAAGCGTGTTGGTGCAAACAAAACTGTGGCTGTGTTGTTTGGCTTTCTGCCTTTCGTAGCCAAACTTTCTCATGGAAGTAGTAAGCCACGGTATTCAAAGCGGGTTCTAACGTTGCCATCACACCACCAACAAAGGCATCGCCAGTCAATAAGTAGACAACGGTAAAGGCAACACTAAAGTGGATAGTAGCGAAGCTTGCTGTTTTTAATTTAGTCATCCACTGACGAGCTTTAAGCGCTGGAACTTGAGCCCAAGCCTTTTCATGAAAATAGAAGGCGACGGTATTCACAGAAGGCTCAATCATAGCGATTAAGCTACCAATTAAGATATCGCCCGTTAGTACATAAGCGACACTAAATGCGATAGTAAAATGTAATGCGGCAAAGGTTAGTGTCTTTTTCATGATAATTACTCAGTCGTTGTGTTGTTTCGATAGAACTATTATTGAGAATTATTATCATTAAATCTAATGGGAAGGAGAGATTAATTTGATAGATGAAACCTATCAATAAATAAGTGACTGACGATAAGACTTGGAGTGAGAGGCATAAAAAAAGGTTGGTCACGAAGACCAACCTTTCTATTTAGAGCGAGAAGTTCGAAGTCTTCTCGTTCACTCACCTTTAAAGCGCAGCAATAGTCGCTTTTTGCTCTTCTAGCTTAACAAGAGTTTCTTGGTAGCCTTCAAGCT
>NZ_JBFRVX010000984.1:0-434 GCF_041475345.1 Vibrio sp. 10N.222.48.A3
GTTAAGCATCGATTAGATTATTCGATGTACCATATAGATAGGCGCTAAATTATTAGCGTACTCGATGCTCTATCGTGAAGTCAGGTAATGACTCCCAGTTGATTGTACGCATTCCACCAGTACAACCACTGACAGAAGTCTTGTATGAATTCAAGCCAACCACATTACCTTTGTAAAAGTACACAACTTGGTGAGAGTTTGCTCCAAAAGATGTTCCACTTTGACAGTATTGGAATGCTTCGTTAAACCCTTTCATTTGACGATCTTGTGGCATACCCATAATTTCAATCACATCACGTTTACTCATACCGTAGTCAATTAACACTGTTTGACCATCGAGCGATTCACAACCAGATAGAGCTAAGCTTGAAAGAATGGCCGTCGATAAAATTAGTTTGTTCACTATTTAGTGTCCTTGGAAGAAAGCAGGCACT
>NZ_JBFRVX010000985.1:0-3678 GCF_041475345.1 Vibrio sp. 10N.222.48.A3
GATATGTTATAACATATCAAATGATAATTATTATCAAAAGAAAAACAAGTGATTTTATGATATTTTTCCGTCTTAACTGAAACCAGAGAACACCTTGCTATGTACACCATTGAACCTGTTGGCTTTATTGAGTCTCCTTATAAAGAGAAGTTCGCTGTGCCAAGACAGCCTAGGTTAGTACCCACTTCTACCTCAAGAGTCAGGCTAGTTGAAGCAGCGAACTGCCTTGAGTCTGTTCGTGATATTGAACAATTTAGTCATGTGTGGTTGTTGTTTTTGTTCGATAAGAACCTTGAAGCAGGATGGAAACCAACCGTGAGGCCACCTCGCCTTGGCGGGAACGAACGTATTGGTGTATTCGCGTCTCGTGCCACATTCAGACCGAATGGAGTGGGTATGTCCGCGGTTGAGCTCAAAGGTGTATCTCAAGAAAAGGGACAAACTTGGTTGGACTTGGGCAGTGTTGATCTCGTTGACGGCACACCGATCATCGACATCAAACCTTATATCCCCTACTCGGATTCAATTCCCGATGCACTAGGAGGGTTTGCCGCCGATGAACCTGAAGTGCTAGATGTGAACTTCTCGCAGCAAGCCCAAAGTAAGCTCGCAAACCACCCACAAGCACGCCATATCATTCAGGTGATCAAAGAAGTATTAGGCCAAGATCCTCGCCCTGCCTATAAGAAAGGTAAGCCTGACAATAAGGAATATGCGGTAAATTTGTTCGATCTTAACGTGAAATTCGTGGTTGAAACGCTTTTCATCAATGTAACTGACATTGAACGCTTTTGAGATCCCAAATAGGCTGATATTATATGCGGCTATATCAGATTTGCTGTGGTTACGAACGACAGCAAGTTTTCTTTTATCAATGATGAAACGGATACCATAGAATGCGTACCAGTAACTACCTTCTTTCTACTCTGAAAGAGACTCCAAACGACGCAGAAGTTATCAGCCACCAGCTGATGCTACGTGCAGGTATGATCCGTAAGCTAGCTTCAGGTTTATATACTTGGCTACCTACTGGTCTACGTGTACTGCGTAAAGTCGAAAATATCGTTCGCCAAGAGATCGATAATGCAGGTGCCGTTGAAATCTTGATGCCCGTAGTTCAACCGTTTGAGCTTTGGGAAGAGACTGGCCGTTCTGAAAAGATGGGTCCTGAGCTACTTCGTTTCACAGACCGTCATTCTCGTCCATTTGTTCTTAGCCCAACAGCAGAAGAAGTGGTAACGAGCCTAGTACGTAACGAGATCAGCTCTTACAAACAGCTACCTCTAAACCTGTACCAAATCCAGACTAAATTCCGTGATGAACGCCGCCCTCGTTTTGGCGTAATGCGTGCTCGTGAATTCTCTATGATGGATGCGTACAGCTTTGATATCGATAAAGAAGGCTTAGAAAAGTCTTACCAAGCGATGCACGATGCTTACTGTAAAGCATTTGACCGCATGGGCCTTGAGTACCGTCCAGTATTAGCAGACTCTGGCGCAATCGGTGGCAGCGGCTCTCAAGAATTCCACGTTCTTGCTGAAAGCGGCGAAGACCTAATCGCATTCTCTTCAGAATCTGATTACGCAGCGAACATCGAGAAAGCAGAAGCACTAGCTCCAACGACTGAAGCGGCAGCGCCAACTCAAGAGATGGAACTGGTTGATACGCCAAACGCAAAAACAATCGCAGAACTTGTAGAGCAACACGGTTTAGCAATCGAGAAGACAGTTAAGACTCTATTCGTTAAAGCTTCTGATGAAGTAAATGCAGACATCATCGCGCTAATCATCCGTGGTGACCACGAGCTTAACGAAGTGAAAGCAGAGAACCTTCCACAGGTTGCTACTCCACTAGAGATGGCTTCTGAAGAAGAAATCCGTGCACTTGTTGGTGCAGGTCCTGGTTCACTTGGCCCTGTTGGTCTAGAGCTACCATTCATCGTTGACCGCTCTGTTGCTGTAATGAGCGACTTCGGTGCTGGTGCAAACGTAGACGGTAAGCACTACTTCGGTATTAACTGGGGTCGTGACGTTGAGCTTGCTCAAGTTGAAGACCTACGTAACGTAGTTGAAGGCGACCTTAGCCCATGTGGTCAAGGTACCATCCAACTTAAGCGCGGTATAGAAGTTGGTCACATCTTCCAACTAGGTAATACTTACTCTAAAGCAATGAACTGTAACGTGCTTGGTCCTGATGGTAAGAGCGTAATCCTAGAAATGGGTTGTTACGGTATCGGTGTTTCACGTGTTGTTGCATCTGCTATCGAGCAAAACCACGATAAATTCGGTATCACTTGGCCAGACGCACTAGCACCATTCCAAGTTGCTATCGTACCAATGAACATGCACAAATCTGAGCGCGTTAAAGAAGCCGCTGAGAAGCTATACGCTGAATTAACGGCTATGGGAATCGAAGTACTATTTGATGACCGTAAAGAGCGCCCAGGTGTTATGTTTAAAGATATCGAGCTAGTGGGTATCCCTCACACTATCGTCATCGGTGATCGCAGCATGGACGAAGGTAACTTCGAATACAAAAACCGTCGTACTGGTGATAAAGAAGCAATCGCTATGGACACGGTTATCGAGCACCTTACAGCTCAACTAGCTTAGTAATCCGATTACTCGCTAGATATACATTGAAAGGCTGCCATTAGGTGGCCTTTTTTGTGCCTGTCGTTTCTCTTCAAACTCCCTTCTATTTATCACCAGAGTAAATAACGTAAGTTAATCCCCTGTTCATCTTTAAATCCGTATATTGGTTCATCAACTCTTTAGACACGATTACATTGGAGGTATCGATGGATATCAAAAGCTTACTTAACCAAGCACTTAAGTCAGATCTCGTAAAACAAGGTACTCAGAAGCTTTCCCAAGGCTCTTCAAGTTTAAGTGGCCTAACTCAAGGCGGCAGTGGTAAGAATATCAACAAAAGCACGCTCGGAGCCTTCGGCGCTGGCGCAGTGGGCGGCGGACTCTTAGGTGCGTTAATGGGCTCTAAGAAAACCAATAAAATGGGTAAGAAAGCCGCTGGTATTGGTGGCGCTGCGGCACTTGGCGCACTCGCTTACAAGGTCTATAACGACTATCAGTCTAAACAAGGCCAAGCACCGAATTCCGAACAAGCTCAATTTGATGAGACCGATTCAAACCATAGCGTACTGATTCTAAGATCAATGATTGCTGCGTCCAAAGCTGACGGGCATGTTGATGAAGAAGAGATGGCTAAGATTGAACAAGCCGTCGAGAACATGGGCGCCGATTATCAGCTGACTAAATTGGTGTCTGAAGAATTGCACAAGCCACTCGATCCAAGCGAAATTGCTCAATTAGCAACGTCACCTCAACAAGCGAGTGAGATCTACTTAGCCTCTTTGATTGTAGCGGATGAGCAGAACTTTATGGAGAAGGCTTACCTCAAAGAGTTAGCAAAGCAGCTCAACTTAGCTGATGAGGTCACTTATCAGCTTGAACAGCAGATCTCTAGTTAAGCGGTAATTATCAGGCGAATCAGTAAATATCACGCTAAGTAACAAGTTAGCAAAGTGATACATTGAGCATCAACAGAATGAGATATTGAGCAAGAACAAACTAACTCGGAACTTAGTCAGATCCACTTTGTTTTTGCTTATCTCTATGTGTATATTGAGATCAGTTATCATTTGGTTAGGTATAAAAA
>NZ_JBFRVX010000986.1:0-1768 GCF_041475345.1 Vibrio sp. 10N.222.48.A3
GCTCAATGTAATCCTCATCTTTCATCTTAGTTGCACTCTTACCTTTACCACCACGACGCTGAGCTTCGTAGTCGCTTAGGATTTGGTACTTAACGTAACCTGCGTTAGAAAGCGTTACTACCACGTCTTCTTGAGCAATTAGCTCTTCCATGTCGATGTCATGAACCGCTGCTGTGATTTCTGTACGACGTTCGTCGCCATAGATATCACGTACCGCTTCAAGTTCTTCACGGATCACTTCCATCAAACGCTCAGTGCTTGCAAGGATATGCATTAGCTCAGCGATCTCTTCTAGAAGTGCTTTGTATTCGTCTAGAATCTTCTCGTGCTCAAGGCCAGTTAGGCGGTGAAGACGAAGTTCTAGAATAGCTTGCGCTTGAGTTTCCGTTAGGAAGTATTGACCATCACGGATACCGTATTGGTCTTCAAGCCAATCTGGACGAGCTGCATCAGTACCAGCACGTTCAAGCATTGATGCAACGTTACCAAGATCCCAACCACGAGATACTAGACCAACTTTAGCTTCTGCTGGTGTTGGTGCGTTCTTGATCAGTTCAATGATTTCATCAATGTTTGCAAGCGCTAAAGATAGAGCTTCCAAGATATGTGCACGGTCGCGCGCTTTCTTCAATTCGAAGATAGTACGACGTGTCACAACTTCACGACGGTGATCAACAAAACACTTCAACATATCTTTAATGTTGAAAAGTTGTGGTTGGCCGTTGTTCAGAGCAACCATGTTGATGCCGAAAGTTGTTTGCAGTTGAGTTTGTGAGTAAAGGTTGTTTAGTACAACTTCACCGACAGCGTCACGCTTACATTCAATAACAATACGCATACCATCTTTATCAGATTCGTCACGCAGTGCACTGATGCCTTCAACTTTCTTGTCTTTTACAAGTTCTGCAATCTTCTCGATCAGACGAGCTTTGTTCACTTGATATGGAATTTCAGTAACGATAATTGTTTCTTTACCGTTCTTTTCCATTTCAATGTTCGCGCGCGAGCGCATGTAAACTTTGCCACGGCCAGTCTTATATGCATCGACAATGCCCTTACGGCCACTGATTAATGCTGCTGTCGGGAAGTCTGGACCCGGGATGTAGTCCATTAGCTCATCAATAGTGATGTCTTCATTATTGATAAATGCTAAACAGCCATCAACAACTTCGCCAAGGTTATGTGGCGGGATGTTGGTAGCCATACCTACTGCGATACCAGAAGCACCGTTAACCAATAGGTTTGGTATTTTTGTTGGTAAAACTGCTGGTATTTGCTCGGTTCCATCATAGTTAGGAACGAAGTCAACCGTATCTTTATCAAGATCCGTTAATAGCTCACCAGCTATTTTTGACATACGAACTTCGGTATAACGCATTGCCGCAGCTGAATCGCCGTCAACCGAACCAAAGTTACCTTGGCCATCGACTAACATATAGCGTAGTGAAAACGGCTGAGCCATACGAACAATTGACTCGTATACCGCACTATCACCGTGTGGGTGATATTTACCGATTACATCGCCTACTACACGAGCAGACTTTTTATATGCTTTGTTCCAATCATTACCTAATACATTCATCGCGAACAAAACGCGGCGGTGTACTGGTTTTAGGCCATCACGCACATCTGGAAGGGCACGACCAACGATGACGGACATCGCGTAGTCTAGGTATGAACCTCTAAGCTCATCTTCAATATTTACGGGCGTGATCTCTTTCGCTAGATCGCTCATAGAGCCATTTTCCCTCTATAGTCAGATCGTATT
>NZ_JBFRVX010000987.1:0-394 GCF_041475345.1 Vibrio sp. 10N.222.48.A3
AAGCATTAAGCATTAAGCGCTAAG
The DNA here is from genome assembly GCF_041475345.1 of Vibrio sp. 10N.222.48.A3. Taxonomy (NCBI): domain Bacteria; kingdom Pseudomonadati; phylum Pseudomonadota; class Gammaproteobacteria; order Vibrionales; family Vibrionaceae; genus Vibrio; species Vibrio sp. 10N.222.48.A3. The sequence goes on from NZ_JBFRVX010000987.1 coordinate 25, forward strand.
TGCTTGCTCTAGGTCAGCCAAGATATCGTCAATGTGCTCGATACCTACTGAGAGACGAATCATCTCTGGTGACACACCTGCTTGCTTTTGTTCCGCTTCGCTTAATTGACGGTGTGTTGTAGAAGCAGGGTGACAAGCGAGAGATTTTGCATCGCCAATGTTCACCAAGCGCTTGAATATTTGTAGCGCATCATAGAAACGAACACCGGCTTCATAACCATCTTTCAAGCCAAAAGATAAAATGGCAGACGGCTTACCTTGCATGTATTTCTCAGCCAGCGGATAGAACTCAGACGTTGGTAAACCAGCGTAGCTCACCCAACTCACTTTCTCATGTTGCTGAAGGTACTCTGCTACTTTTAGTGCGTTC
>NZ_JBFRVX010000988.1:0-246 GCF_041475345.1 Vibrio sp. 10N.222.48.A3
TACCAATAGATTAAACTCTACGCTTGCTGGTGGAATAAACACACACACTCGTAATTTCTCAGCTCTGGCTTGCTCAAGCTTGGTTGATAGCTCTCCGCTATTAACATAGCTCTCTCTTTCTGCATCTCGACGGCATAAGTCTATAAATTCGAATGGACAATCGATTGGTGAAAGTACTAGCTCTGCCTCTTGCATCAGACGTAAAGCCTTCATAGAAAGTAGCTCAACATCTTCTTCAAATTCGAT
>NZ_JBFRVX010000989.1:0-880 GCF_041475345.1 Vibrio sp. 10N.222.48.A3
GTACATATTGAGCGAGCTGATCTTGATGGATCGCTTTATGAGGAATTTGCACGCCGCTTAACGGTTCTGCACTCGTTAGACCAACACGAACAAATTGATTTGGCAGCAGACCCGCTTCGCTGTTATCAAAAGAGGCAGAAATCGTCACCGTACCGCTGGCTGCATTCACTTTGTTATCAACAAAAGCGATGTTGCCTTGGTAGTCCGTCAATTGACCATCACGCTCAAGCAATACTGATGTTGCTTGCTTACCTTGAAGCTGATATTGACTCAGTTCGCTTTCTTTAATCGAGAAAGTGGCATCGATCGGATCCATCTTGATCAGGTCAATCAATGGGCCAAAGTTAGGGCCTACCATGTCACCGATAGAGAAGTTACTTTTCCCTAACTGACCTGAATACGGTGCTTTAACTTGGGTTTGGTCTAAGTTGTCTTGCTGAACTCTTACGTTTGCTCGCGCAGATACCACTCGAGATCTCGCCATCTCTAGCTCCGCAATACTCAAATCAAGCTGCGACTGTGAAATACCGCCCGACTTCAACATCTGAGTGGTTCTTTCATGGTTTAGCTGAGTCAAGCTCATTGCCGATTGCGCTTCAGATAAGGTTGCTTTTGCCGCATCAAATGCCGCTTGGTATGACGTTGGGTCAATTTCAAAAAGCACAGCGCCCGCTTCGACAAAGGCACCGTCATCAAAGAGTTTATTTAACAAGAAACCACTGGTTCTTGGTGTCAGTTGAGCAGACTCAACCGCCTCCATTCTTCCTACATGGTATTGGATTGGCGAATGCGCCATTTCCTCGGCAAGTACCACCGTTACAGGTGTACTAGGCACTGGAGCAGCGGTTTGCTCCGTAGGTTGTGAATTACCACCACAGCC
>NZ_JBFRVX010000990.1:0-1271 GCF_041475345.1 Vibrio sp. 10N.222.48.A3
ATCATTGCGATGGGAATGTGTTAAACGCTGCCGTGCTGTTAGAACTTAGCCCTTCTACTGTTTATCGTAAGAAACAGGCTTGGGAATCGGAAGATGAGTACAATCAAGCCTAGCCAAGGTGTACTCAACGTAAACCTTCACGAGATTTGGCTGTTGATCGACAGCCAAACTTTTGGAGGCATAGAAACGCATGTTTTAGAGTTAGCACAAGGCCTGATATCTGAAAGCGCTCAGTATTCAGAGGCTATTCGAATCGTTCTTTTGACTAAGTTTAATCCTGAAGCGATCATCGTTGAAAAGTTGAATGCGCTGAGCATCCCTTATAGTTACCTCTCCGATTTAGCCTCATACTCTGCAGATTCAAGCGGCAATAGCGCGACACAGCTTAAACGTGCAGCTCATTATTATGAGCCAAGACTTATCCATGCTCATGGTTACAAAGCCAGTTTGGTCAGCAAACTAATAAAGCTCCCACCTCGTTTAAACAACACCAAACAAATCACCACTTATCATGCAGGTGAAACCCCAACAGGCAAAGTATGGCTTTATGACTGGCTCGACCGTTACAGCAGCTTTCTTTCTGATCAGTCGCTCGTGGTCAGTGAGAAGATTAAAGCGAAAGTGCCGAGTAAAACCCATCAATTGAATAACTTTGTTAAGGTCCCAACCGGATTAACAAAGTCCCCTTCATCAAGCCCATTCCATGTTGGCTTTGTGGGACGATTAAGCCACGAAAAAGCGCCTGATCGATTTGTCGCATTAGCCAAACCGTTTCCTGATGTTCGGTTTGAGCTTTTTGGTGACGGGCCAGAAATGGAAGCGTTAGTTAAATCGCAGCCTGATAATGTTACCTTTCATGGGCATCAAACCAATATGGACGACGTTTGGAGCCAAATCGATTTGTTAATCATCCCTTCCCGCTTTGAAGGCTTACCTATGGCGGCATTAGAAGCCATGATTCGCGGCATTCCTGTCCTCGCCACCTCAGTTGGTAACTTGCCTAAACTCATCGAGCACCAAGTTAACGGCTACCTCGCCAATTCAGAAGCTGAACTAGAACAGTTTTTATCTTTGTGGATATCATTGTCGATTGAACAACGTGACTCTCTCAGAAGTAACGCGATAGAAACGGTCAAACACCAATATTCGCCACAAGCTGTTGTCCCGAAGTTGTTGGAAATCTACCAACTCGATCGTTAATCCTAGTCTTAGTAGATAACTGGTTATTTTAGCTTGATAATTTGGCCGTTTTAGTCAGTTTTATACTGATT
>NZ_JBFRVX010000991.1:0-3991 GCF_041475345.1 Vibrio sp. 10N.222.48.A3
CGATTCTTATATTGACGGAAGTGGGCTTAACGTACTGGCTGATTTTGCTGAAACCTTTGACCAAAGAACTTACGAGTTAGAGCAGAAACAATTCGACCGGTGGGAGGCGTTTTGGGACATTGTGAGCGGTAGGCAAAACAGCTCTATCATCCAAAAAATCAGCGCCACTTTTGCTTGGTTTGCTGGGTTTGTTCTTGACTTCACAAACCAAACCATCAATGCAACCATCACGACATATTTAAAAGAACTAGCATCACTTATTGATGCCCCCGAAACCAGCCAAACTAGAATGCAGCATCATCTTTTAAATGACTCTCTTACGTGGAAAGGAAAAAAGCTCATTTACATCGCGCATTCACAAGGGAACTTGTGGGTAAACGAATCGTACAAGCATGTTACATCTCAATACGGTTACAGTGCCGATAACATTCGCGTCGTTCACATCGCTCCCGCTTCTCCAACCCTTAGCCCAGACAGTGATTATATTTTATCGGCCTCAGACCTTGTGATTAATTTGCTTAACTTTACAGGGATAGGCAGTGTTCCGCCTCCCAACACCACGATAGCACCGAGTAAATTAGACATTACTGGACACGGACTCATTCCTATTTACCTCACTCACCCCAAATCCATTGAGAAAATCAAAGCGTCGGTCGATAAAGCTTTCACGTCTCTTACTAAACCCGAGATGGAAGATTTTTTGTTTAAAATTGAGTTCGATTATAGTGCGAGCTATGACTCACTTCATGATAATCCTGTTTATGAAATTGTTGACGCTAATAAAACTGATGATTTTGGGTCTTACCTAAGGTTTCCTTCTTTTTATCTCAGCCCGAAAAATGAATCTTGGCCTAAGAAGACGGTGGATTCTTATATACAAGATGAAGATAGATTGCCATTTAGAGTTGAGAACAATGCTGTGGTTTTGTTTGATACTTGTAAAAGCCCGAACGAGGCAATGAATGACATTCCATCGATTCCCTCGCAAGACACTTATATGTTCGTACAATGGCGAAATTTAAAACGCTTTGAGCTAGGTACATTTAAAGATATTTGGAGGTCAAGAAAGATGACCGATAGATATGGATTGGTAGATGAAACCCCAATAGCATTTCGAGATATGGACGACGACTATTTCATTTGTGCTGGGGATGGAGATGCTATTGAACTAGAAGCAACACAACACTTTTATAATGAGGAGCAACGTCAGTATTTAGTCACTCAGCATTTGTCTGGACGCTATGATGTGTCGGCACGTTATGCTGTACCTTTTCAAAGTTTTCATCCTACTAATCTCTGTCAAGGCCATTGATTACTAGCTACGTTGAAGGTTCAGGCTATGTCCATATGCTAGAGCAACCAAAGCAGTTTAATGAAAAGTTGATGAAAGCGGCTAAGTTGGTGGAGTCGGGGGACAACCTTTCGATAGATAAAACTAAGGCCTCGTGTGTGTGAGGCCTTAGTTTTGAGGCTGTTACAATAAACCGATCTCTAACGGGTAATTGGATAGAAGTGTTCTAGTCCATGACAATTAGAGTCGTTACTATCCTTACCAGATATCTTCGATTAAAGAGTCTTTAAGCTGCGCAGCTGCGGCAATGTTTTCTTTCGACATGTACTGTTTCACGTCGATTATCTCTTTCTCTGCATCCGAGTTTCCGTATTCCTGCGCGACTTCAAACCATGCTAGCGCTTTAACAAAATCGCTCCATGTACCGTGACCATTACGGTAGGCGTAACCAACGGAATATTGACCATAATCGTTGCCCTGCATTGCGGCGTGAGTGTAATACTCTAATGCTTTTTTTGCGTCTGTAGTTTTGAAACCACACGGTTTTTTGTATCGCGTAGAAGAGTAAATATCACCCATCTTCACATAAGAAAGTGTATGTTCATCTTCTTCAATGGCTTTGCTAAATAATTGCATCGCTTTAGAGCAACTCTTTTCAACGCCTTGTCCATTTAGGTAAGAAATACCCAAATTGTACATAGCACTTGCATCGCCTAAGTTAGCCGATTGCTCAAACCAATACGCAGATTTGGAGAAGTCTTGAGTGACGCCTTGACCTTCATCGTATGAAAATGCGAGTTGATACATAGCGTCAGAATACCCCGCTTTTGCAGAAGCTAGGTAATAATCGTTGCCTTTCTTTAGGTCGACAGGTGTACCTTCACCATCAAAATACATTACGCCTAATGAGTAGAGCACATAAGGGTCTTTGCTGGTTTCAGCTTTGTGGTACCAAGCCAGTGCTTTTTCGTATTGCTCTTCGTAGTAATAATTATCTGCCAAGGTAATCATCGCTTTTACCTCACCAGATTCCGCTACTTGATTCATGTACTCATATCCCCGTTGTAAGTTCTCTTCATACATTGAATCTTCAATTAAAAGGTTAGCAGCCTGCATTAGCAATTCGTTATCGCTAGACGTTTCTGCGTTCTTTAAAAGTGCGAGTTCTTCGCCTTCAAAAGCTTCTATCTCAAGATCGTATGCAAAAGTGCTAGCGGATAGCAGCAGCGACAGTGACGTTAAAAAAGTACAACTTTGTTTTATCATTTAAGCCATTTCTTATATTAGTAATGTTTCACATGAATATAACAAAACAGCTTTGAAAATAAAGGAAATTTCGGGATATCGAAAACCGAATTCACGACAATGAGACCTAGGGCATCTCAATATACTGGAAGCAACCAAGACTGGTTAATAAACGTTGACCCAAGCGATTAACTCTATGGCTTAGGCGCGGAAACTAGGTGGCACTGACTCAGTAGCAATGGACAGAGCTCTATATGTGCCGATAATGATCTAGAGGTCTTTAAACCCAAGTTATCGTGACACTCATTACCTGACTGGCAGCTTGGTCTTTGTTTTTACCTGACCGAAGGCGAAGCTGGATTCAATCGAAGCAATATTGGGCAGGCGGGTTAATTGCTTGCGGATAAACTGCTCGTAGCTTTTTAGCGACTCGCTGACTACATGCAATAGGTAGTCGTGATTGCCCGTCATTAGAAAGCACTCTAACACTTCATCAATCACTTCGATGTGCTGTTCAAAGTCTCGCATGTTCTCTTCTGTCGGCTTTTCAAGTTTCACCAACACAAACACATTGACTGGCAGGCCACACGCTTCTTGGTCAACACTGGCGTGATAGCCGCGAATAATCCCTTGTTTCTCTAATGCTCGAATTCGGCGTAAGCAAGGAGAGGGCGACAGTGCCACGCGATCAGCCAACTCTTGATTAGTCAGCCGAGCGTTGCTTTGCAGTTCAGCCAGTATTTTCTTATCGATCTCATCCATTGGCATATTCCATCAATATTGAATTTAGTTTGGCAATATTATTGCTCAAAGTGTATGTCTTACTTCGTAAATAGCAATTTTTAGCATCTGCACAAAACTAAAATTAAAGGAGGAACAACAAGCATGGAATGACTTAGGAACTATGAATACTTCAACTCAACTTAGCCCGCTGCGTAAAACTACCAAACACGAACAAGCAGAAGCCCTTGCCATTGAGCAAGCCAAGCATTTTGGTATCGACCCAAACAGTGATTACGGCGTCACGCTTATCGAACTGGCGACGACACTGTACAAAGCCAATACCAAGACACTCGATCTTTGGGCATTGACGGTTGATGGCCTTTCAGAGCTCGATAAGAGCGACCGAATCGCTTGGTTTAACGCCAAACGTTTTTTGTCATTCCAGATCGCTAAGATCCTCGACAATCTGCAAAACCCAATGCGCGCCACTTACCAGTCTATTGCCACCAATAATGGTAATTTTGCATCCAAAGGTGCGTATCCTATCTTCGATAATGTCGCTGCTATTTTCTCTGCGAGCCCTGTGATTACACGTACCGCGACCTATTTGTTTGCGTGTACAGAATGGATTGAAGATGCGTTTAATGGTAAGGAGCCGCTGCACGATATTTACTCTCGACTGCTTAACCCAACATCGATTTCACTGGCTAACCACATGGTTGATATTGAGGC
>NZ_JBFRVX010000992.1:0-1248 GCF_041475345.1 Vibrio sp. 10N.222.48.A3
ACCAAAACGGTCGTGTGCCCAGAAAATGATGTCAGGGCCGCCGCCTGTTGCTGCGTGTTGTTGGAATTTAGCTTCCAGTGAGTCTGGGTACTGAACGTTAATTTTTACACCAGTATCTTCTTCGAATTGTTTACCAATTTCAGCAAGACCGGCATAACTTTTATCGCCATTGATCCAGATTGTGATTTCACCTTCTTCCATAGCAAAAGCCGGTGCATTGAAAAGAGCAGCAAGGGTACAAATAGACAGTGTTTTCAATAGAGGTTTCATAGTTTCATTCCATATTCAGAAGGTTATCCATAACGATAATCACTTCTATCAGTTCTTATTATCTGCTGAAAATAATATCGACTAATTTAGCCTTTGAGAAATAGGTAAACGCACCTTTGATATAGTAAAAAGCTATAGCAATGCCGATACAGTGCTGTTTTACAGGCGATCGCCATAGTTTTGTGAAGTGGCGCGTATGGAGAAATGTGAAGGCGGGCTCAAACTATTTTTGGGTGATGAAAGCCATCCAAAACTAAGCGCTAGGTTGCTTAGGTTAAGATGTGAAATGTTGGAGAGAATCGATGGCTTTGGGCAATAAAAAAGGCAAGGAGAACCTTGCCTTTGGTGTGTTGCATTTAACGTATGATTACAGTTTTACAGCAAATGATTCATACGGTGCCAGTTCAAGCTTGGCTGACAACTCAGTGACCGTTTGATAGTTATTGATCAGACAATCAAGCGTCTGAGTTTGGTATTGTTCAGGCATATCCAGTGTCAGGTTGTCGTTTGAGAAGTTACAAACTACAAACAGCATTTCACCATCCAACTCACGTACGTAGGCGAAAACCTTGTCGTGTTCTTCAAAAACAGGGATGAATGAACCGTAGACAATCGCTGGGTGAGCTTTTCGTAACTCTATCAATGTCTTGTAGTGATAAAATATGGAACTTGGATCAGCCAACGCACTTTCGACGTTGATCTCTGGGTAGTTTGGATTCAGCTCAATCCAAGGTGTTCCGTCAGAGAAGCCTGCATTTGGTTGGTTGTTCCAATGCATGGGTGTTCTAGCGTTGTCACGGCTGTTCTCGTGAATGGCGTCCATCATGTGTTCATGAGTGACACCCGATTCCGTTTTTACTTTATAGAAATTGTGCGTTTCAATATCTTTATATTGGTCTAGATTGTCAAAAGCGACATTGGTCATGCCAATCTCTTCACCTTGATAGATGTAAGGTGTGCCTTTCAAGAAGTGCAAAC
>NZ_JBFRVX010000993.1:0-1182 GCF_041475345.1 Vibrio sp. 10N.222.48.A3
CGCTTGGCGTATCAACGACTCGTGTGGCGTGTACGTTAATTTGGGAAACGCGCTTCCCTCTTTTAGCTGCAACTATCGCTGCCTTCTCTCGTATCGTCACTGAGGTTGGTTGTTCAATGATGGTCGGTGGCAACATTATGGGGATGACAAGAAACATCCCAACAGCTATCGCCATGGAAAGCCACAAAGGCGCATTCGCTCAAGGCGTCGCCCTCGGTATGGTGTTATTAGCATTGACATTAGCCCTTAACTTTTTCCTTTCCAGTGTGAGAGGAAAAGGCTATTTAAGAACTTAGGAACGCTGTCATGAGTATAAAAATAACAACGCAGCAAATTTCAATGCGCTACAAAGAGCGTGTTTTGTTCCACATCCCCGAATTGTCGATCGGCCCCAACGATGCCATTTATCTCAAAGGGGACAATGGCGTTGGCAAAACGACCCTACTTAAAATCTTATCAGGATTGATCAAGCCGAGCTCTGGCCGTATTCAGTCTCCGACACAAAGCTGGCAACATAGCCTGTTTCCTCGGTTAAAATTTAAAGACATCATCTATCTCCACCAAACTCCTTACCTTTTTGATGGCTCGGTGTACCAAAATGTCGCTTATGGCATTCGCTTTAATAAAGAGAGTCAAAAAGATAAGCGAGCTCAAATAATTAATGCATTAAGAATGGTAGGTTTAGAAACCTTGGCAGATGAGCACATTTCTGTGTTGTCTGGTGGTGAGCGCCAACGCGTGGCAATGGCCCGTGCTTGGATTCTTAAGCCTTCAATCTTGCTTATGGATGAACCAAGTGCTTCTTTAGACAAAGAATCTATTGAAAGATTGGTGATTATGGCCGAAGATCTTCTTCAGAGAGGCGCGAGTTTAGTCATCACTAGCCACCAAACTAACGCGTTAACCGACTTATGTAAGAAGCAATGGTGGATTAAAGACAATACTTTGACCGAATCGCCGCTTCTGCAAGTTATTAAAAAGAACAAAGCACAAGAGAATATTTATGCTGCTTCCAACGCAAACTAGTTGGGTTATTTTGGCTGGCGGACAAGCCAGCCGTATGGGCGGAAAAGATAAAGGACTCGTTGAGCTCAACGGTTCTCCGCTTATTCAATACGTTATTAACAAGCTGTCACAACAAGATGTCAGCATTACCATCAATGCCAACCGTAACTTAGACAG
>NZ_JBFRVX010000994.1:0-380 GCF_041475345.1 Vibrio sp. 10N.222.48.A3
GAGTTTAGCTCACCAATGAACCCTCCGAAAATCAAAGAGAGTGGTATAATAATCATCATACCAAGAATCTTTGGCTTCTTATAGCTATCATCTATTATTTTATTTTCGTAGTAAGTATCTTTATGATAAATAAAATGCGCCCAAATATAGAATATAAATATAGCTACAGGAACCATCACTCTAATCGCGCTTACAACCGTGAGTTCTTTATTTAACTTAACCATCTCGTATAGGTAACCATTAAATATAAAAGATAGGAAGTACATTATAAGTAAGACAAAAGTCAACAACACAGTCATTGCACAAATAAATTTTCTCAATCCAAACTCCAATAAATATAAATCTAAAAACTAGGTAATGTACATAGACATAATGACCCC
>NZ_JBFRVX010000995.1:0-763 GCF_041475345.1 Vibrio sp. 10N.222.48.A3
ATATTGAAGAAGTAGCGTCTTCGATTCGTTTGTCGCACTACAACAAGCAGAAATCGGTGACCATCAAAGCGAACCTAATGGAAGGTTACACGTTGGGTGATGCTTTGGATTTCCTTGATGAACAAGCGATTGAGCAGCTACCGGGTGATATTTCAGTAAGCTACTCAGGCGAGTCTAAAGATTTTAAAGAAAACCAATCGAGTATCCTCGTGGTGTTTGCGTTAGCGATGTTGGTGGCGTACTTGGTACTTGCGGCGCAGTTTGAGAGCTTCATTAACCCGCTGGTGGTGATGTTCACCGTACCTATGGGCATCTTTGGTGGCTTCTTAGGCTTGGTGTTGATGAGTCAAGGTCTCAACGTATACAGCCAGATTGGTATGATTATGTTGATCGGTATGGTAACCAAAAACGGTATCTTGATCGTAGAGTTTGCTAACCAACTTCGTGACCGTGGCATTGAGTTTGAAAAGGCGATCATTGATGCTTCGGCTCGACGTTTACGTCCAATCTTGATGACGGCGTTCACCACACTAGCCGGTGCAATCCCATTGATTACTTCAACGGGCGCAGGCTATGAAAGCCGAGTAGCAGTGGGTACGGTTATCTTCTTCGGTATGGGCTTTGCAACTTTGGTTACTCTGTTCGTAATCCCTGCGATGTATCGACTGATTTCTGGCTCAACACGTTCTCCAGGTCATGTGGAAGCGGTTCTAAATAAAGAGCTGAGCCACGATAACGTGGGAAGAAGCAGTCACGGTTAATG
>NZ_JBFRVX010000996.1:0-726 GCF_041475345.1 Vibrio sp. 10N.222.48.A3
AAACGGCCTGTTGGGTTGATGAAGAAGTTAGTGTCTTTGTTGATCCACTCAGCAGGAAGTACTGGCTTGATGATCTCTTCCATTACCGCTTCACGTAGGTCAGGTGTTGTTACTGAATCACAGTGTTGAGTTGAAAGAACAACAGCGTCGATACCAACGATCTTACCTTGGTCGTATTGGAACGTTACTTGAGATTTCGCATCTGGGCGAAGGAAGTCAAGCTTGCCGCTCTTACGTACTTCAGCTTGCTTCTTAACAAGAAGGTGAGAGTAAGTAATTGGAGCTGGCATTAGGATTGGTGTTTCGTTAGTCGCGTAACCAAACATGATACCTTGGTCGCCTGCGCCTTGATCTTTAGGATCGGCTTTATCAACACCTTGGTTGATGTCTGGAGACTGCTTACCAATTGTGTTTAGTACTGCACAAGAGTCAGCGTCAAAGCCCATATCAGAATGAACGTAACCAATTTCACGAACTGTTTCACGAGTGATTTCTTCGATATCAACCCATGCAGACGTGGTTACTTCACCGCCAACCATAACCATGCCGGTTTTTACGTAAGTCTCACAAGCAACACGTGCTTTTGGATCTTGTTCAATGATGGCATCAAGAACAGCATCTGAGATTTGGTCTGCAATTTTATCTGGATGGCCTTCTGAAACAGATTCAGAAGTGAATAGGTGCTTAGCCATGAGAGCTCCACTTTTAGTTTAGTTTTTAGTTGCA
>NZ_JBFRVX010000997.1:0-1511 GCF_041475345.1 Vibrio sp. 10N.222.48.A3
CGATGCAATCTAAGATTGCGATTTAGCGATCTATCTTTTTATGCCGTTCGGATTAAAATTTACGTACAAATTTTATTAACTTTTTTTAAAGGCGCGCAAAATGTCAACAAAACTGGCGAACCCGGCACCACTTGGCCTAATGGGTTTCGGTATGACTACTATACTTCTTAATATCCATAACGCAGGTTTCTTTCCAATCGATTCAATGATTCTTGCTATGGGTATTTTTTACGGTGGTCTAAGCCAAGTTATCGTGGGCACAATGTGTTTCAAACGTGGTGACACGTTCGGTACAACTGCGTTTACTTCTTACGGTCTATTCTGGTTATCTTTGGTTGGTTTAATCGTAATGCCATACATGGGCCTACCAGCAAGTCCAGCAGCGTTTATGGGTTGGTACCTACTACTATGGGGCATCTTCACTGGCTTCATGTTCATTGGTTCTCTATGCTACCCAGTAGCGAAACAAGTAGTATTCGGTTCACTTACTATTTTGTTCTTCCTACTTGCCGCTCGTGATTTCACTGGCAGCGAACTGATCGGTACTATCGCTGGTTTTGAAGGTATCTTCTGTGGTGCGTCAGCTATCTACTTTGCGATGGCACAAGTAATCAACAACGAATATGGCCGCACAGTACTGCCAATCGGTGAGAAAAAAGCGCCTCAAATGACGGCTCAAGAGATCGTTGCTTAACGCTCTAGCTTGGGAACAGTTAGTTTGTTATAAGCAGTCAGTTCGTTATAAGTAATGAGCTCGTTATAAACTACGATTTTTATGAACAAAACAAAAGGGGTTAGCCGAAATGGCTAACCCCTTTTTTATGCGTTATTAATAGCGCGAGTTAAAGCGATCTATTTGCTAAGTCAAGCTTAAGCTGAAGGTTGCTCTACAGGTTTACTGTCTGCAACTTCAGATTCAGGAGACTTGCCAGTTTTACGCTTGTATTTCTCTTCCCAGTAAGTAGCACCTTTAATGCCTAGTTTTACAGGGTTGAATGTGTACTCAGTCACACCTTGTTTCTGCTGTTCTTCGTAGTCTGCTAAAGCCTTAAGCGCAGGCTTAGACATGAAGAATATGATCAGAATACCAACGATGTTTAACCATGCCATCAAGCCAACACCCACATCACCCATTGCCCATGCAAGGTTTGCTGTTTTAACGGTGCCATAGAAAACGGCACTAATAAGAACAAGCTTAAGTACGAACATCATGCCAGGGATCTTGATGGTACGACGTAGGTAAGCAATATTCGTTTCTGCGATGTAGTAGTAAGCAAGAATCGTTGTAAATGCGAAGAAGAACAGAGCAAATGCGATGAACGGCTTACCAATGCCTGGCAGTGCACTTTCAATAGCAAGCTGTGTAAATACGGGACCATTCGCACCGATGTTTGCTGCTAGGTTCTGAACAAGGAAGACACCTTCAGCGCCGCCGTGAACGTTGTAAGCACCAGTGATGATGATCATGAACGCTGTAGCAGAACATACTAGAAGAGTATCAATGTAGATAG
>NZ_JBFRVX010000998.1:0-3347 GCF_041475345.1 Vibrio sp. 10N.222.48.A3
TGCCATTACCGCGCCCAATACGCCTGCACCACAACCGAAATCCAGTACTTTACCTTTCAGTTTTGGCAGGGTATCAAGTAATAGTTGGCTACCAACATCAAATTGACCATGACTGAAGACGCCTGGAAGACTTTTCACGGTCAGTGATTGCTCACCAATGTTAACCGTGTAGGTTTTAAACCAGTCTTGTAGGTTGAAGGCTGGTGGTTGCTCGAAGCATTGACCCCAGTAGAAAGAACAACGACGCGCTGAATCGTATTTCACGACTTTTCCGTAAGGAGCAAACATCTTCTCGATACTTTTAACACCAGAACGATTTTCGCCAACTACGACAATCTCGGTATCTTTACCTAACTTGGCAAATAACATCGCCAACAGAAATTCCGCTTCCGCTTTGGCCTTTGGCCAGTACAGCATCACTAAGTCGGCTTTGGTCTCTTCGGTAAACTCCGCACCATAAAAACGTTGGATGGTGCTGCAGCCTTCTAATTGACGGTAGTAGCTGTAATTAGAAGTAAACACGGTGACTGATTCACAATGTTTCGCTAATTCAACAGGGAATAAGTCTTCTGCCTCACCTGCAACTAAAACATGTTTGCCTTCAAAGTAGGCGAGTTGACGTTGAGCAATTTGGCTTGGGGCAATATAAGCTGACATAGGACACTCTATTGAATCGTTAGCAAAAAATGAGGGCGGATTTTCGCATAATCCGCCCAAAGCTTGAAGTGTTTAATACGGGTTCGGCAACCAAGTTGCTGAACAGTTGATCAACTCTTGTCTTGCTGGTTTAAAAAGTCTTTAAACTCTTCATCGTAAATATTGAAAAGAACGATAGTAATAGCAAAGATCAGTGGGCCGTAGATAAGACCAATTAGGCCAAAAAGTTGAATACCACCCAACAGTGAGAAGAAGATCATTAGGGTATTCATGCCTGCACTACCTTGCATCAGCAGCGGGCGCAGTAGGTTGTCAATTGAGCCAACAATCGCGACACAGTAAACCGTTAGGAAAATTGCCCACGTGGTATCACCGGTTAGGAATAAGTAGGTTGCGGCTGGGATCCAGATTAGAGCGGTACCGACCACGGGGATGAAAGAGGCAAAGCCCATCATAGTGCCCCAGAACAACCCAGGGAAACCAGCAATCCACATACCTAAACCACCCGCAAAACCTTGCGCTATTGCGGTTAAGAATGAGCCCATAACGGCAGACTTAGAAACTTGCTCAATCTCAGTGAGGAGCTTGTCTTCTTGGCTACGAGATAGCGGAAGAATATGACGAACCACACTGATGATTTTGTCGTGATCTCTTAATAAGAAGAACAGAACAAACAGCATCAAGAAGAAATCCATTAAGAAGTTGGTCGCATCACCAAGGATTTTCGCACTGATACCAACCAGTTTAGAACCAAAACTTGTCGCGAATTCTCCGACTTTCTGTGCGATGGCTTGGGGCTCAATGTTGTCGAAAGGCAGGTAGTTATTCACAAACGACAGCGCTTTGACCACAAGTGGGTGTGCAAACAGAGTCTGAATACCGCCGTGTGTCACCCATTGGTACGTGTTCTGAGAGAACAGAGAGCCTTGCTGAACAATTGCTGCAAATACTGCCAATAAAGGGATAACAATAATGAAAGTCAGGATCACACAAGAAAGTAGAGAGACTACGTTCTCTTTATTCGGTATCTTCTTTTCAAGCCATTCGTGAATTGGAAACATCAGCAACGAGATGATGAATGCCATTACTATGGAATTTACATAAGGCTCGATAAGCAAGTAACAAGCATAAGCCGCCGCAAGTAGGGCAATGATGATCACCCAGTGGCTGGTGTTGATTTTGAGTTTTTCTGACACGTTAATGGTCTCTATATTTGCGTTCTGAGTTTATAATGGCTGCAAAACAGAGAGTTAGCAATGAGGAGTTTTGATAATGGGATGCTGTAATAAAGATAAGAAATGCCAAGACGAAGAACAGCAAATAAAAAAAGAGATCCCTTGGTTCAGAATGTTCCTAGGTACGCTGATGTTGTTGGTTTTTCTTTTCTGGGAACGTTAGACGTTTTTCGTTAGGTTTTCGAATAAATTGACGGGTAATTAAGCGGAAATACTCGAGTTTAATTTAGTCGATGCATTAAAAAGGGCTGCGTTAATGCAGCCCTAAATTCAATCGGTTAGCTACTTATAAAGTGCTTTCGATTATTTGCTTTCAGCAGCAATGATCGCAAGAGATCGGTCAGCAGCTTCTAGTGTTGCATCCAGTTCTTTTGAACCATGAGCAAGAGAAGTAAAGCTTGCTTCGAATGCTGAAGGTGCAAGGTAAACACCGTGATCTAACATTAGATGGAAGAAGCGCTTGAAGCGTTCTACATCACACTTAGTTACATCTTCGTAGCACGTCACCGTTTCTTGGTCTGTGAAGAAGAAACCAAACATACCGCCAACTTGGTGAACTAGCATAGGGATGCCGTGCTTGTCAGCAAGTTGCTTGAAGCCATTTGCCAACTGCTTAGTTTTAGACGCTAGACGCTTTTCGTTGCCTTCTTCTCTTAGAAGATTCAAACATGCGTAGCCAGCAGCCATTGCAACAGGGTTACCTGAAAGCGTACCTGCTTGGTAAACAGGCCCCGTTGGTGCGATGTATTGCATCACGTCTTTACGACCACCAAAAGCACCCACTGGCATGCCGCCGCCAATCACTTTACCAAGACACGTTAGGTCTGGCTTGATGTTGTAGTAAGCCTGAGCACAACCTTCAGCAACGCGGAAACCTGTCATTACTTCATCAAAGATTAGCAATGCACCTTCTTGATCACAGATCTCACGTAGACCTTCGTGGAAGCCTTCTACTGGTGGGATACAGTTCATGTTGCCCGCGACAGGCTCAACGATGATACACGCGATCTCACCTTTGTTTGCTGCGAAGATTTCACGTACTGAATCTAGATTATTGAAAGTTGCAGTTAGCGTTAGTTTCGCAAAATCAGCCGGTACGCCTGGAGAGCTTGGTTGACCTAAAGTCAGTGCGCCAGAACCTGCTTTTACAAGTAGGCTGTCTGCGTGACCGTGGTAACAACCTTCAAACTTAAGGATTTTGTCACGACCAGTAAAGCCACGAGCGAGACGAATCGCACTCATTGTTGCTTCTGTACCTGAGCTCACCATACGCAGCTGTTCCATTGATGGAACCATCTCAGATACAAGTTCAGCCATCTTGATTTCAGTTTCGGTTGGAGCACCAAAGCTAAGGCCGCGTTGAGCTGCTGCAGTAACAGCGTCACGAATAACAACGTGGTTGTGACCAAGGATCATTGGACCCCAAGAGCCAACGTAATCGATATATGCTTTACC
>NZ_JBFRVX010000999.1:0-561 GCF_041475345.1 Vibrio sp. 10N.222.48.A3
TATTCAAGAAATAATATCTCGCCTTCAGGCTCAAGCGAAAGATGCGAACCAATTTATGCAATCCAATCTTTCGTTAGCAGAAGAATCTAGACAGTATAGCGAACAGCTTCGTGCTGCATTCGCTTCTATCACTGACTCAGTACAACTAATATCTGATATGAACACACAAGTAGCCACAGCGTCTGAAGAACAATCTGGCGTAACACAAGATATTTCACAAAATGTTTCTCTGACCTTTGATATTGTTCATCAAAATGTTTCAGGAATTGAGCAGAGCAAACAGGCAAGTGAAGAACTCTCTTCATTAGCTGTTAAGCAAAAAGACTTGCTGAGTTTTTTCAAAATCTAACGTTATAGTAAAATAGATAAATAAGCTTCTAACGCCACTATTTGTTTGTTTTTCTTCTCAAATAAACAAACAAAAAGAGCAGCCAAATAGCTGCTCTTTTTCTTTTGAATTTTACTTTCTAGTTTTTTAAAGCAATTCTGAGACTACATCAGCTAACTGATGAAAGGTTTCAAGACGTGACGAGCTTGGTCGCCATACAAGGCCTATATCGC
>NZ_JBFRVX010001000.1:0-825 GCF_041475345.1 Vibrio sp. 10N.222.48.A3
AGAAATTGAGAACATTAACTTTGAGCTATGGTTGATAGAGCAGCTTGAGGTGCTAGGAGTTACTGATGTGAGCGAATTGGAAATGTTCGACCATGCAGACATACCTTTCGATGGGATTCCAAGTTGGTTCTATTCAGAGTTCTCTGAAAAATACCCGTTTGCACTGAGCCTTGCCGACTTACAACTTGATGTAGAATACTTGCCCGCACGCAAGCTGATTTACGTTCACTATCAATCGGGTAGCCGAAAGTTATCACCAAAACGCTGGGAGCTCCCTACATGGTCTGGCTGGCGTATCCAGTACAAAAAAGCGAGTCGGATAATTGATATCAAATAGATGGATTAGTTTTATCTCTAAAATATTAATCAAATAGGTGCATATATGTTTTTTCAGTACTTATTTTGTTACAAGTTTGATTTTTATATGCCTTTTTAACCAATCAAAAGGTCATAAAAGACTATTCTTCTATATCCTATTGCTATAAAGAAAGAGTTGATAGATATTGAGTATATTGTGTTGTCAAAGTGTCGGGGGACATCATGGATAAACAGACAGAGACGCGTGTAGAGTTTGATTACACAACATTTCTTGGCGCCTCATGCAGTAAAAAATGGACTTTTCTGGAAGCACTAACCACGATTGCGCCAGTATTTAGTACCGTCTGGCGAGATAGCATTAAAGAGCTAGCCAGCCCTGAAGATCGTTTATGGCAGATGGCATTGAAATCGATGTCGACGCGTAAAAGTGATGAGTCAAACATTGTTACCTTACTCAAGCTAGCCAAGCTAGAGGGGATCAATGAACTCAAAGTTGCTATGCCATAT
>NZ_JBFRVX010001001.1:0-3536 GCF_041475345.1 Vibrio sp. 10N.222.48.A3
GTCTCTTTATTAGGTATGAACAACGATTTGAACAATCTCAAGGAAATGGTTAAGTTTAAGTCACTTAACAAGTGGTATGGTGATTTTCATGCCCTAAAGGATATCGATTTAAAGATTGAACAAGGAGAGATACTGGTGATTTGCGGGCCATCAGGTTCGGGTAAATCAACTTTAATCCGTTGTATCAATCAGCTAGAACCTTTCGAAAGTGGCGAGCTTTGCGTGTTAGAACAAGTACTTCCGAGTAAATTCAACACACCTGGCCAAGTCGGAATGGTGTTTCAGCATTTTCATTTATTCCCCCATCTTACCGTGCTTGAAAACCTGACTCTGTCTCCAATACGTACGCTGAAAAAAAGCAAACGAGAAGCCGAGAAGCTTGCAATGCACTATCTCGAGCGCGTACACATCGCTGAACAAGCCAACAAATACCCAGTACAACTTTCTGGCGGTCAGCAACAACGTGTAGCTATCGCCCGTTCGCTGTGCATGAAGCCTGAATTACTGCTTTTTGATGAACCGACTTCAGCGCTTGATCCGGAGATGATCAACGAAGTGCTCGACGTGATGGTTGAACTGGCGAGCGAAGGTATCACCATGGTGTGTGTGACCCACGAAATGGGCTTTGCGAAACAAGTGGCCGACCGCGTTATCTTCATGGATGAAGGACAAATTGTGGAATCGAATACGCCACAAGCGCTCTTTGAAAACCCTCAACATGAACGTACTCAAGCGTTCCTAAATCAGATCCTGACTTATTGATGTTGATTCGAATTATTAAACCCGCCCTATCTGCTTTGGTACAGATTGTTGTACTGGTGGCTGCTGTTGTTTGGATTCTCGACTCTGGTGCACAAACCATGGGATACAGCTGGCAATGGGAGCGTGTGCCGGACTATATTGCTTTCTATGAAGATGGTGAATGGTGGCCTGCAGAATTAGTTGAAGGGCTACTGGTTACCATCAATATCTCTTTGATTTCTTTGGTTGCTACGCTGATCATTGGTTTAACGACAGCACTATTGAGAAACTCAAATTCTGTGGTTGGACGCACCTTAGCCACCAGCTATGTTGAGTTAATTCGTAACACGCCGTTATTGGTACAAATTTATTTGCTCTATTTTGTATTTGGCCCCGTGTTAGGGCTGGATCGCTTTAGCACTGCCGTTTTAGCCTTGGCACTTTTCCAAGGCGCTTACACCGCCGAGATATTTCGTGCCGGTTTAAATGGTATTGCGAGAGGACAATTTGAAGCAGCTCAATCCTTGGGCTTATCAAAGACCTATACTTACTGGGATGTGATTCTTCCTCAGGTGGTGCAACGTACCTTGCCACCTTTGACTAATGAAGTGATCTCTCTTATTAAAAACTCTTCAATTGTGAGTGTCATGGCTATTTTTGACCTGACGACTGAAGCCAGAAACATTGTTTCTGAAACCGCGATGCCATTCGAGATTTGGTTCTCTGTGGCGATCATTTATCTTGCTCTTACACTTTCACTTTCTGCCGTTGCTGCTTGGCTTGAGCATAAGCTCGGGGCTAACTGGCGAACACAATAAGGATTTATCAGCATGAAGCTATTTAAAACCGCGATTACAGCCCTACTTGCGCTTGCCGTAAGTTTGCCTGCACTTGCTTCTGAAACGCCTAACCTCGATAAAATCAACGAACGTGGCTCACTGCGCGTTGGGATGTCGACATTTGTTCCTTGGGCGATGCGTAACAAACAAGGCGATCTCGTTGGCTTTGAAATCGACGTGGCGAAACGCCTTGCCGAAGATTCTGGTTGGAAAGTCGAATTTGTACCTACGGCATGGGACGGTATTATCCCTTCTCTATTATCGAAAAAATTTGATGTAATCATCGGCGGTATGTCTATCACTGAAGCGCGAGCTAAAAGCGTATTGTTCACTGAACCTTACTCGCACTCTGGCGTTCAACTGGCGGCTAACAAAGAGCTAGCGGAAGGTTTTACTCAGATCTCTGATTTTGATTCTCGCCGCGTAAAAATTGCAGCACGTCGTGGAGCATTCACGGTTCAAGTCGCTCGTGAAACCTTCCCTAAAGCGAAAGTTCTACAGTTCGATGACGATGCTCAAGCATTCCAAGAAGTGTTAAACGGCAACGCGCACGCGGTTATCGCGTCTAGCCCGAAACCAGAACACGAAACGATCAAAAATGCAGACACGCTATTTATTCCATTTGAAGAGCGTCTATCAAAAGGTAACGAAGCATTTGCAGTTCGCCTAGGTGAAACTGACAAGGCAGAATTCTTCAACGAATGGATCAAAGCACGTACTGAAGACGGTTGGTTGAAAGAGCGTTACGAGTACTGGTTCTCTACTCTAGATTGGCAGGACCGGATTGCTCAAGGTCAGTAATCTGAACTTTTGCTAGTGAATCGAGGCAGTGCGTTGTCTGCACTGCCTCGATTCGGCAACTTGATTCGCTTTAATGATGATCTAAAACTCAACAAAACAGCCTACTAATTATTATTGTTTAAACAGGAATGACGTGAGTAGTACTAGCGCATTAACAACACCTAAGCCCAACGTTTATATGAAGCCTTGGTATCAACGCCTTAACCTTTTGGATGGCGTGTTACTCGCTGTCATTTGTGTGTTTGCAGGCTGGCTTTATTATCGTTCTGCTGTTGGTATCAACTACCAGTGGCGCTGGGAAGATGCGTTTACCCTAATTTTCATTCCACCTTCTCAAGGCAGTATTCCCTACTTCTTCCAAGGCTTGATCGCTACACTGCGCTTGAGTGTCTGGAGTATGGTGTTAGCACTCTCTTTTGGCACATTGTTAGGTGTAGCAAGACACTCAAAGATCGCTTTCTTCAAAACACCGGCACTGATTTTTATCCAGTTGGTTCGAAATATTCCGCCACTGGTGTTTATCTTCATATTCTATTTCTTCGTTTCTAACCAACTGATTCCATTACTTGGTTTAGAAAGTATCTTACGTGAACACAATGGCGAGATTAACGCTGTTCAAGCCTTTCTGTTTGGTCCTGCTAACCTTTGGGAAAACTTAGCGTCTGGTGTTATCTGTATTGGTTTGCTCTCTTCGGCTTACATTGCGGAAGTGATTCGAGCGGGTTTAGAAGGTATTCCTAAAGGCCAATGGGAAGCGGCCGATTCGCTTGGCTTGTCTGCATTGTCTAAGTATCGATTTGTGGTTGGCCCACAAGTATTAACGGCCATCACCCCACCATTGGCAGGCCAAGCAATCTCCTTGATTAAAGACACGTCGATTGTGTCTCTGATTTCGATCCAAGAGATGACGTTTGTTGGTACTGAGATGGCAAACTCATCGGGGTTGATCTTCGAGATCTGGCTGATTGTAGGCTTCGTATATTTTGCTTTATGCTTTGCGCTTTCGCGTCTGTTCAAAGTGATTGAACAACGTTCTAGTGTTTACCTTAACCATCAGTAACGTCATTAATTAATAGTACCGACTCGCCCGACCATTCCTTTCCCTTATCAAGTTCACCTGATTGTTTTAAGCTATTGACCAATCGGGATTTATCC